>JBJXGR010000201.1:0-16494 GCA_046160045.1 Bryobacteraceae bacterium | reverse complement strand
GCGAGAACTTCCCTCATCTGACGACTTCGGAAGGGTCGCTCGTCAGCCGGATGTGGGAGATGGTGGATCGCGCCGTCTACTGCCCGATCGTCTACAATACGCTCGAAGCCTGGAAAGATGAGTTGGGCTTCCAGCCGGTGGCCTGGCGATCGGGCGGTGGCGGGAAATGGCGGAGGAGGAGGCGCGGCGCTTGCACCGGGCGCGCGGGTCGCCGGCCGGCGCCGGACCGCTTTAGTTGAGCGGGAACGAGCTAAGCTAGAGCGTCTCGGGCGGAGCACGGCTGGGCCCGGTCCATTAGGACCAATTCCAAGACCGGGGTAGCCGGCGAGGGAGCAGCCTGCCACTCCACCGAACCCGGTGGCGGCAGTTCCGCGGTAGCCGACGGCGAATCGACCGGAAGATGGCCGACGTAACACACGGCGCAATCGAGCGCCGAAAAGCCACTGTGCGTGTGGGTCGCGGCAATCGCCGGCAACACTACCAAAAGGGCGGTAAAGGCCCAAATCAGAGCACGCGTCCACATTGGCGTTTCTCGATTATAGACGAAAGGCCGGCGCCTGGGAGTTACTCGTCATTTCTTCGGCTGGGCCGGCTGCTCCTGCGTCTGGTCAGCGGGCAGAGGCTCCGGCGTTTCGAACGTGATGGCCGCATCGGCCGCGAACTTGCGGTAGAGCCGGAACTCGACTTCGTTCTTGGTGAGCAGTCTTTCATTCCGCATGCGGATCACGGCGCGCAGCGGCAGCAGGTATTTTCGCTCATTGATCTCCGAGTACGCGTAGTCGAGTATGGTCGCGGCCTGCCGGATGGGGAACGCGGGAGGAATGTCTTCCGCATTCAGGGTCACACGCAGGATCGAGCCTGAATCGCGCTCGACATAAACCATGCCGGAATAGCCGACGATTACCTCGTCGCGCCGCTCGAAGTTCAGCCGCCACTGCGACCGGGGCTGCAGCACCCGGTAGCTGAACACGTGCGCTCGCATCCCGCGAAGCGTAGCCCAACGCTCCCATCGGAACTGCCCGTCCGTCTCGGGTTCAAACAGCGATCGCAGAATGCTGCCGAACTCACCCGTCGACGAAGCGCCGCCGAGCTTGTCATAGGGCATATCGGTCGGATGGTTATTGAGCAGGACCAGCTTATAGTCCTCTTTCTGCTCGAAAAAGGTCAGCCGCGCGGTCAAAGTGTCCAGCGACTGCCAGAACTCGAGCCCGCTCGGGTCGGCATAGCGGCGCGTCACCTGCGTGCAGATAAAGTCTGGCAGGGTCTTCGAGTAGTTCAGGGCATACTCGCGAGTCTGCTCGAGGACCTTCTTCTGCTCGGCGGCCGACGGCGGCGGAATGGCGGGTGGAGCCGCAGCAGCAGCCTGTTTGACTGGGGCGGAGGGAAGAGAATTCGAGGTATCCCTGAGAATTTTCAGGGCTTCGACCGTCTTTAGCCCCGCACCCTGGCCTTGCAGCGTTTCGATGGTGACGTCGTCCAGTTTCTCGCTGAGCCGCAAGCGCTGGACATAGGCGGCTACCTGCTTATCGGGATGTTTGAGCCGGATTGACGACTCGATGAACCGAACCAACTGGTCCACCGTCAGTTTGGATTGCGCGTTAAGGCCGGCCGCGAGGACCACGGCCAAGCCGACCGTTCGCCACAAGGACACCACGCCCTTCATTGTCGCATCGGAAGACGCGCAACCGGGCGGCCGGGTTTCTGCTATAAACGTCCCCATGGGAACCATTCTGAAAGCAGTTCTTTGCGCGACGGTGACTGTCCTCCTGTTCGCGCAGGGTGCGGGGAAGCCTGTCGCCAAGGGGGCGGCGGCCAAAGTGGCGGCGAAAGCCGAACCGGCCTCGACAGCCCTGGTGGACCTCAACACGGCCAGCGCCGACGCTCTGAAGAAACTGCCCGGTATCGGCGACGCGTACGCGGACAAAATCATCAAGGGCCGTCCGTATCGGGCCAAGAATGACCTGCTTCAGAAGAAGATTGTGCCTGAAGCGACCTACAGCAAGATCAAGGATCTGGTCATCGCCAAGCAGAAGTAGCGGCCCGCACGGCCACCCCTTTTTCCGAGGCCTGACCGCCAGGGAGGGCTCCGGGAGTCTTTCGGAAGCGACCGTTAGGGAGGGGTGGCTGGCGGTTTCCCTTGTGTTCCCCCCTCTGGCGCCAGGCGGTGAATCCGAATCATGGATTTCTGAGCCCGAGAATGGCTGGAGCCTCGCAGCGACTGTGGGATGCGCTCGAGATGCTGGCTTCTGAAGATCAGCCAGGCGATGGTTGTCGACGCGGCTTTGACTGCCACATTTCCCAATCAATCTGCCGTTGCGCGGCCACCGTTTCGTCGAAACCGGGATCCGGAGTCCACTGGCCTACCAAGTCGGAGAAGTCCTCTCGTTGACGATTGGCCGAAGTCGCCGCAGCCAGCTCGTCCAGGACCAACTGATTCAGACTCTGCTCGCGTTCTGCGGCTCTGCGGCGGAGAATCCGGTCGACTTCGGGCGGCACGCCGCGAATGTTGTACCGAATGCTTGCCTCTTTCCGCATGACTGCACGATAGCATTTGGCGCCCGTAGCATGGCCGCACGAGACTGGAGTTCGGCGGCCCGCTGACCCTCTTCTACCCAATCCTGGTTGGCTCAAAAAGCCATTCCAAACTACCTGGTTCCCGAGTTCAACATCCGGTCGACGTGCTTTGGGTCACGTGCGATGAGGGTCAAAAACGCCCGCGCCGGTATCCGGTTCCGCGCGACCCTGCTCCCAGTCCCGCAGTGTTCCCAAGGGGATGTGATAACGCGCGGAGAACTCCTCTTGGGTGAGTTCCAGCGCCCGCCGGATGATCTTCGCCTGAGGTGTCCGCTTCATGCGCTGGAGGTCGCCGGGGGTCAGTGGATGTGCGTCGGGATCCGCCCACGCGGCTCTTTAAATGGCGTCGAGAGTCATCGCTGGAGGCGTTTTGCCGGAAGTAATCCTCTTGCTCATGGAGAGCAGCCCTGCGTGCCGAGATCAAGCGAATCCGTCCATCGCGCTCAGTGTAAGCCACAAACAGCAGGATGTGGCCTTCCGCCATACCGAGGATGACAAACCTCGGCTCGCCATAGTCCTTACGATCGGCGTGACGTTCGATGGCGAATTTTAGTGCCTTGAAACCGTGAATTTCTCCGAAAAACAGCCCTCGACTCACACCGCTCGGCCCGAGCAAACCACCTCGTTCCGATCTGGACAGCCGACCAGAGTGTGGAGCCGATGCCTCTAAGGGCTCTCACCGCCCTCGCGCGGCGATCATCCTCTGATACGCATCGAACAGTTCCTTCTGGCTCGCCTCGGGCAGCGGACCCGGCCTCGCTTCGGCTTCGTATTCGCGGCACAAGTCGATCGTCTTTCGCAGGCTTTCGACGAACTCGACGCAGGGCGCGCAGGACGAAATGTGTGCGTCCATCTCGACGCACATCGCCTCGGGCAATTCGCGGTCGAGGTATTGAGACAACAAAGCGAATACTTCTTCACACGCTGGCATGACCGCTCACTCCCGTCTGGACGTGTTGTAAGTAGGCGCCCATTCTTTTTCGGACCATCAGGCGCGCCCGGTGGAGGCGCGTCTTGACTACATCCAGGCTGACACCGAGAATGTCGGCCGTCTCCTCACCGGACAGTTCTTCGAGGTCCCTCAGGAGCATCACCGACTTGTACAGGTCCGGCAGTTCCCGGATTGCCTGATCCAGCGTCCGCCTTAATTCGGACTGCAAAAGCCGGGAATCAGGCATTCCCGACCAGTCAGCGACCTCCAGTTTGCGCTGCCCGCCTTCCTGCTGGAATTCCGGCATCACGGCGTCCAGCGAGATTTCTTCCTGCGGCGCAAACACGCTCTTTCGCCGTTTCATATAGCAGGCATTCCGGGCAATCCGGAAGACCCAAGGCTTCACCCGCTCGGGTTCCCGCAACTGGTCGAAATTCTCGAATACCTTCAGCAGGGTGTCCTGAGCCACCTCCTCGGCATCTTCCCGCTGCCCGCACATCAGAAACGAGTATTGGAAGACCTTAGCGCGGAAGAACTCGACAAACGGCTCGAAGGCCGCGCCATCTCCGTTCATCAGACGGCGCGCCAGCGCCACTTCCTGGGGTTGTTCCATTCGGCAAGAAGGCTCCTTGCCGATTGTAGCCCGCTCGCGTTCACAACTTTCGCGTGCTAGACATGAGAGGGGACAGCAACTCCCACACTGATCTGAATCGCTGGGGCGTGCAAGAGCGTGTTGTGGATCAGGCAGTTCTTGACCGCCCGGAGGATCCCCTCCCGATGGCGCTCTTCTTCCACCGGCGCCGCCACCTCGATGGTGAACGAGCCCAAACGCGCTGGCTGGGCCGCCTTCTCCGCCACTACCTTGACCGTCAATCCTCCCGCCGGCAGCGACCGCGCCCGCAGATACTGTGCCGCATAGAAGCCGGCGCAGGTCCCCAACGAGGCCAAAAGGAACTCCGGCGGCGTCATTCCGCCATCCTCTCCTCCGTTCGATGGTGGTTGGTCGCACAACACGACGTGGCCTCGCGCTTCCGCTTCGAATTTCAGTCCGTCCAGATACCGGATGATCGCTTCCATATGATGACTCCACCAGATAGGATGCAGAATCGATTGCCTGGTGACAGCCGTTACATGTGGAGCTTTTCTGCATCCAGACGAGAGAAGGTTATTCATGAAACGCTTGATTGCGATTGTGGGATCGCTGGCTGTGCCTCTCATGGCCCAGACCGATCTCTCTTTGGGCGACGCGGTGCGTACCGCCTTGGAGAAACATCCTTCGATTGAGGCGAGCGCGGAGCGGGTCAACTCCGCCGCCCGCCGCATCGAACAGGCCAGGAGCGGGCGGCTTCCGAAGGTGAACTATACCGAGTCCTGGGCGCGCAGCAACAACCCGGTGTTCGTGTTCAGCTCCCTGCTGACCCAGCATCAGTTCACCGAGCGGAACTTCCAGGTCGGCCCGCTGAATCGCCCGGACTTCCTGAACAACTTCCAAAGCCTGCTCACGGTGGATCAAATGGTCTACGACTTTGGGCAGGTGAAGGCGCAAACCAAGTCCGCAGAACTCGGGCGAGGGCTGGCAGAAGAAGACCGGCGGCGGATGGAGATGCAGGTGATCGCCGGGGTGGTACGAGCCTACCTGGGGAACATTCTGGCAGGCGAAGGGCTGGCAGTGGCTAGGGGCGCGGTCAAATCGGCCGAGGCCGACCTTCAGCGGGCGGAGACGATTCGCGCCGCGGGAATGTCCACGGATGCCGACGTGCTCTCGATCAAGGTCCACCTGGCGGCGATGAGAGAACAGGAGATACGCCGCCAGGCGGATGTCCAGGTGACGGCTGCGGCGCTCAATGAGGCCTTGGGCCTGCCGCTTGAAAGTCAGCACCGCCTGACGACGCCCCTGACGGCGGCTTCGCCCGCCGCGCAGGCGAATGAGAACAGGGAGAAGAACGCCATCGCCGAGCGCCCGGAGATGAAACAGGTCCGGCTGGCCACCCAGCTGGCGGAAACCCAGGTGACGGCGGCAAGGACAGCGCTGCTCCCGCAGTTCGGCGTGCGGAGCGCCTTCGAAGCCGACCGGCAACAGTTCGTCAACAAAGGGGGCGCCAACTGGCTGGTGGCGGCTAACCTACGTTGGAACCTCTTCGATGGAAACGCCAATCGCGCCAAGGTGCAGGAGGCGGCGCACGCCGTAAAGAGCGCGCAAGCTCAGGAGCGCCAGGTACGTCAGGGCGTCGCGCTGGAAGTCCGGAGAGCCGAGGCCGATCTCCGCGCCGCGCGGGAGCGCATCGCGGTGGCCCAGGCCGCCGTAGCCATGGCCGAAGAGAGCCTGCGCATCACCCGCAACCGCTTCGAGGCTGGTCTGTCTAATGTCACGGAATTGCTTCGAACCGAGACCGCGCTGCTCGAATCGAACATGCGCCGCCTTTCGGCGACTCATGATCAGCGGCTAGCCGCGGTGTTGTTGGAACTGGTCTCCGGCGCGCTCGGCCGGGACTCGGAGGTATTGCAATGAGAACGCCATGTCCGCTCCCTTCCGGTGGCGGCTCTGTTCGGGGAGTGCTTCTGTTGATGGCGGCGCTGGCCGCTTCGTGCGGGAGCCCGGAAGCGCCTCGCGCGGCCAAGGGCTCCGAGGAGGCTCCCGTCGCCGTGAAGACCGTGGGTGTCGCGTTGGCCGATCTGCCGCAGGCCTACGAGGCGACCGGCACCGTGCGGGCTCGTGCCACGTCGATGCTCTCGGCGCGCATCATGAGTTATGTGCAGGAGGTTCGCGCCCAGGCGGGCGATCTGGTCAAACAGGGGCAGGTGCTGGTGGTGCTGGATGCGCGCGACCTGGACGCGGGAAAGCGCCAGGCGGAAGCCGTCTTCCATGAAGCACGGGCCGGCATTCCCGAAGCCGATCACGCCATCGCCGCCGCCAACGCACAGTTGAAACTGGCGGGAACCACCCTGCGGCGCATGGACGATCTGTTCCGGAAGAAGTCGATTTCCAACCAGGAGTACGACGAAGTCGCGGCGCGCATGCAGGTGGCCCAGGCCACCTACGACATGGCCGTCGCCCGGCGGGCTCAACTCGATGCGAAGATCCGGCAAACCGAAGCGGCTGTGCGCGGCGCGTCGGTAACCCGGGACTTCGCGGAAATCCGGGCGCCGTTCTCCGGGGTCGTGACCGAGCGCAGGGCCGAGCCTGGCAGCGTGGCCGCGCCCGGTACGCCTTTGCTCGTCCTGGAGCAGGCGGGCGCCTACCAGCTCGAGGCTTCCATCGAAGAGTCGCGGATCGGAACGATAAAGGCAGGAACACGGGTCACCGTAGTGCTGGATGCCCTCGACCAACCCATCGAGACCAGAGTGTCGGAAATTGTCCCGATGCTCGACCCCATGGCGCGCTCATTCATCGCCAAGATCCGCCTGCCCGCCGCCGCCAATCTTCGCAGCGGCCTCTTCGGCCGCGCTCGCTTCGCGGCTGGTTCCCGCCGCGCGCTGACCGTGCCGGAGGAAGCGGTCCGCCGCCAAGGCCAGATGGAAATGGTCTGGGTGGCCGACGGCGGCATCGCCCGCAACCGCCTGATCACCGCCGGGGAGCGATCGGCCGGGTCCGCGGAGATCCTCTCCGGGCTGAGCGAGGGCGACCGCGTGATCTTCCCCGCGCCGCCCGAAGTCCGGGACGGCCGCCGCGTGGAGGCGAAATGAAGCGCGGCATCGCCGGCCAACTCGCCCACGCCTGGATCAACTCCAAGCTGACGCCGCTGTTCATCGGCGCCTCCATTCTTCTCGGGGCGTTTTCCGTGTGGAGGCTCCCGCGCGAGGAGGAACCGCAGATCATCGTCCCGATGATCGACATCTTCGTCCGGATGCCGGGCGCGTCGGCGCGCGAGGTGGAAGAGCGTGTCACCAAGCCGATGGAGAAACTCCTGTGGGAGATCCCGGGAGTGGAATACATCTACTCTACGTCCAGCCCGGGGATGGCGTTGGCGATCGTCCGCTTCAAAGTCGGCGAGGACGAAGAGAAAAGCATCGTCCGGCTGAACCAGAAGATGTACGCCAACTTCGACCTGATTCCCGAAGGCGCGTCGCCGCCGCTGGTCAAGCCGCGATCCATCGACGACGTGCCAATCCTGGCGCTGACGCTTTCGAGTACGCGCTACTCTCCACTGGAACTGCGGCAACTGGCCGCCCAGGTTCACGACGCCATCAAGCAGGTGAACGACGTTTCCGCGGTGCAGTTGATCGGCGGCCAGCGGCGCGAAATCAAGGTAACGCTGGATAGCGCCCGGCTGGCCTCGTACAACCTGTCGCCTCTGGCCGTGTTGCAGGCGCTCGGCGGAGCCAATCGCCGCCTGCCCTCCGGACGGTATTCAAAAGACAATCGCGAGTTCATCCTCGAGACGGGAGACTTTCTGCGCGGAGCGGACGACGTTCGCGGTGTGGTCACGGGCGTTGCCAACGGCAAGCCGGTCTATGTGCGCGACGTGGCCACCGTCGCCGATGGAGGTGAAGAACCCGTCGAGCAGGTGGAGTTTGCACAGTCAAGATCCTTCGAGCCGGCCGTCACCATTGCGATCTCCAAGCGCAAGGGAACCAACGCGATCGCGGTCGCCAATCACGTCCTCGAAAGAGTGAACGGCCTGAAAGGATCGCTGATCCCTGGCGATGTGCGGGTCTCCATCACGCGCCACTATGGCGAGACGGCCGCGGAAAAGTCGAACGAACTGCTTTTCCATATGGGCATCGCCGTGATCTCGGTCAGCCTGCTGATCGGCATCACCCTCGGCATTCGCGAGTCCCTGATCGTCTTCATCGCGATTCCCGTCACGCTGGCCCTGACCCTGACGGTTTTCTATCTCTATGGCTACACGCTGAACCGCATCACCCTCTTTGCCTTGATCTTCTCCATCGGCATCCTGGTGGACGATGCTATCGTCGTCGTCGAGAACATCGTCCGCCACGGGCGCATGCCGGAGAATCGCGGTCGTTCTCTGGCCGACGTTGCGGTCGAAGCCGTCGACGAGGTCGGGAACCCAACCATTCTCGCCACGCTCACCGTCATCGCGGCGATCCTGCCGATGGCCTTTGTCGGAGGCCTGATGGGTCCGTACATGCGGCCGATTCCCATCGGCGCGACGGCGGCCATGGTCTTCTCCCTGATCGTCGCGTTTCTGGTAACGCCCTGGGCAGCCATTCGCCTTCTGGGCAAGCATGCGCAATACGACGAGCACCAGCGGGAGGATTGGTTCACCCGCTTCTACCGCCGTTTCATGGGCGCGCTGCTGCACTCGTTCACGCTGCGCTGGGGCTTCCTCGCCATGGTCACCGTCCTGCTGCTCGGCTCGATGGCGGTGGTGTACGTCCAGTTCGTCAAGGTGAAGATGTTGCCGTTCGACAACAAGAGCGAGTTCCAGGTGGTGGTCGACATGCCCGAGGGAACGACGCTCGAACAGACGGCTCGCGTCACGCGGGCGCTGGCCGAGGCAGTGATCGGCCAACCGGAAGTCGTCAACGTGCAGACCTACACCGGCACGGCCGCCCCGTACAACTTCAACGGCCTGGTTCGCCATTACTACCTGCGCCGCGGGTCGAACGTCGCCGACATCCAGGTGAACCTGCTGCCGAAGCACGACCGCGACCGGCAGAGCCACGAAATCGCCAAGGATGTCCGCAAGCGGCTGCTGCCCGTTGCCGCCAGGTATGGCGCCAATATCAAGGTGGCGGAAGTTCCTCCGGGGCCGCCGGTGCTCCAGACTTTGGTTGCCGAGGTATACGGCCCGGCAGAGGAAGGCCGTCTCCGCATCGCGCGGCAGATTCGCGACCTCCTGGAGAAAACCGATGGCGTCGTCGACGTCGACTGGTACGTCGAAGACGACCAGCCAAAACAGCGTCTTACGGTCGACCGGGAAAAAGCTGCCCTTCACGGCATCACGGAGGCCGACATCGCCCAAACCCTGGCCTTGGCTTCGGCGGGCGCTTCGGCCGGGTTGCTGCATGTGGACGTAGCCAAGGAAGACATCCCGATCATGCTCAGGCTCGATCGCGCCACCCGCTCCGACCTGGAGCGGATTCAAGCGCTCAAAGTCCAGAGCCCGCGCGTTCCGGGCGCTCCGGCGGTTGCCTTGCGCGAACTCGTGCGCGTCCAATCCCTCTCGGAGGACCGCAGTATCTACCACAAGAACCTGATGCCGGTGACCTACGTGACCGCCGACGTCGCCGGCGCGATGGAGAGCCCAGTCTATGCCATTCTGGCGTTGGGCCCGGGCATCGGGCGTCTCCCGATTCCCGAAGGCTATGCCATCGAACAGTACACCGCCAGCCAGCCGCTCGACGACGCCCGCTACGCCATGAAGTGGGATGGCGAATGGCACATCACCTACGAGGTCTTCCGCGACCTGGGCGCGGCGTTTGCAGCGGTCCTGATTCTGATCTACGTGCTGGTGGTCGGCTGGTTCCAATCGTTCCTCACGCCCGTCCTGATCATGGCCGCGATTCCGTTTTCGTTGGTCGGCATTCTGCCCGCGCACGGGATGCTGAACGCCTTCTTCACGGCGACCTCGATGATCGGCTTCATCGCCGGCGCGGGCATTGTCGTCAGGAATTCCATCATCCTGGTCGACTTCATCGAATTGCGGCTGAGAGAAGGAATGCCGCTCGATCAGGCCGTAGTGGACGCCGGCGCAGTACGCTTCCGGCCCATGATGCTGACCGCGGCCGCTGTCGTGGTGGGATCGAGCGTGATCCTGTTCGACCCGATCTTTCAAGGATTGGCCATCGCGTTGATGGCGGGTGAGATCGCCTCGCTGCTCCTGTCGCGCATGACGGTCCCGATTCTGTATTTCGTGTTCACCCGTCAAGCGGGTGGCGATCCAGACCCCCACGCGTGAAACAAACCGTTCTTGGGTTATCGGCGGGGCGCCCACAATCGCCGTAGTTGTGAGCTTTTTTTTGAATCCGAGCACTATGTCCAAGCTTTTTCGGCCGTTGCAATCGAAATGAAGAGCGTGCGGGGGCGGCTGATCAGAGGGATAAATCCATGGCGGCGGTAGAAAGCTACGGCGGAGTCATCCTTGGCGTCAACAAGCAGCGTGAATACGGCCGGCGGCGAGATCAGCACACGCTGAAGGGCATCGGCCAGAAGGGCGGCCCCCAATCCACGGCCTTGAAATGTCAAGTCTACCGCCAGTCGTCCGATGCGCACGGCCGGCAGGCTCTGATATCGAGGCAGCTTCTTAGTGACTTCCAAAGGCAGCTCTGACGTCACGACACTGGCGGCGGCAATCGTGTAGTAGGCGGCCAACTGGCCGGTGCCGCTTTCAATCTGGCCGGTGCCGCTTTCAATAGCGACGAAGCAGGTGGAAATGCGACGGCGGATATCCTGGGTTGCCTGCGTTCGGAGGTAGCGGTCGAGAGCCTCTTGGCCACAGTTGAAGGACCCACGGTCGTGAACATCACTGAGCGGCTCCAGGCGGAAAGACGGACTCATGCCGGCCCGAACAACTCACGGCGGCGTCTGAACGCGCGGCGCAACGTTGTTGTGGGCTCCGGCGGATTGAGGATCGCTTCGGCAATGAGGCGCTGGTCCTCCACCGACAGGCGGACGATCTCAGCCTCCTCGATTGTGCGGACCGCGGCGTCCCGCGCGGCGGTCACCACGAAATCGGTCAGCGTGCGGCCCTGCATCTCTGCCGCGCGCTTGAGCAGCGCGAGGATGTGGGCAGGGAGTCGCGCTTCCAATCTGGCGGTGGTGACCTCTTTCTCCATAATAAAGTACGGCAAGTTGCCGTACCGTCAACCATAGCACAGGCCCCGGGCCCCAATCGGCCCGTCAGTGGGGCCCTCCCTGTCAGCCTCGGACGAGATGCGGGAGCAGGGTCAATTCCGCCATCAGGCGCCAGCGCTCGATGTCGGCTTTCCCCCGCACGAACGCCGGCAGCGATACCGCCCAGACCTGATTCAGACTCACCTCGGTTGGGAGCGTGAGCCTGGCCTCGACCTCCGCGCGAAGGGATTCCGGAACCTGCCCGTACAGGAGACTGATGTGCGGGTCCAGGGAGTAGTCCCCCGGGTGTTGGGACAGACGGCGGAATCGCTCCGTAAGGTCAAACAGGTTGGGTGGTCTCGATACCCTGAGAAAACAGGACTTTGTGTAGTCGGACCCGAACCCAAGACCTTGCACCGCCAGGGTAAACCCGGCGCAATTGCGCGCGGCGGAATCCACGATGAGTTCCGGCTGCTCGTTTGCGCCAAAGTCTCCGGCATATAGGGTGACGTGGGGGTGAAAGCGGGGGGCGTTGAACTGCTTTGCCAGTTGATCGATCAGGGCCAGCAATTGACTGGACGACTTCTCGCACGGGACCAGCCAATAGGCAACCCTAAGCGGACGCCCGACCAACTCACCCTGGGAATCCCTAGGATGGCGTTCCATGAATGTCTATCCTGGATCGTACCCATAGGACTGCTTGAGGTCAACCCGCAATTCACCCGAGACCGTTGTCCGGAATGTCATCGAGATAAACACGTCGAACCCGCGAACGGATGCCGCACAGGACGTTGTATGAAATCGTGCCTGCAAGTCTCGCAATTTGTTGAGCATCCAGTTGGATGTCACCTTCCGATCCGAGCAGCGTCACGGCGTCGCCCGGCCTCACTGCGGGGCATTTGGTGATATCGATCGTGGTCAGGTCCATCGAGACGGTCCCGATGATGGGAACCAGCCTGCACCCTACGATCACTCGGCCCTTGTTCGATAGCCGGTGAGGCACTCCGTCGGCATAGCCTGCCGCCAGGACGGCGATTCGCATGGGCCGGGGCGCCCGAAAGCTTCCGCCATAGCCAATGAGAGACCCTTCCGGAACGTCCTTGACCTGAATCACCCGCGCTCGCCAGGTAAGCACCGGGCTGACCTGGAAGATGGGCGGCGGCGCCTCCCCCCGGGCTGCCGAGAGATAGCCGTACAGCGCGTGCCCAGGCCGGACCATGGTGTGCCAGGCCTCCCGCCGGCCATAGGCAATCGCATTGGTGCTGGCAAGATGTCTGAGCGGAACTGGAAAACCGTTCGCCTGAAGGGCCCGAAGGACGGAGTGAAACGCCTCCACCTGGTGGTCGGTCTGCAGAGAAGCATAGTCCGCCGCTGAGGCAAAGTGGGTCATCAGCCCTTCCAGGCGGGCGACTCGCAGGGCACCGAGGGCGTCTAACAGAACGGTGGGCAAAGCGCCGGCGCCCAACCGGTTCATCCCCGTATCCAACTTCAGGTGAAACGCCAACGGCACTTGGCTCCCTGCAGCGAGACGATCAATTCGAGTAATGTCATCGATCGAATGGAGAACCGGCGTCAGCCGGTAAGGCGCCAGTGTCTCCTCTTCCACCGGAAGGACTCCCGCCATCACCAGAATCCGGCCCTGGATTCCCGCCTCGCGCAGCGTGACGCCTTCATCGGCGGAACTGACGGCGAACCATCGCGCTCCCGCCGCTTCGAGGGTTCGCGCGACTTCCACCGCGCCATGTCCGTACGCGTCAGCCTTGACGACAGCCGCGATTTCCACCTGGCCGCCGACCGCACGGCGCACGGACTGAAAATTGCCGATGAGTTTACGCCGGGAGATCTCCACCCACGATCGCGCCGGGACCATGACACCATTATCGCGTCGGCGGCGTGGCGTCAAGACCCCGAATTCGGGCTGCGATCCACGGGCACAGCGTCAGGAATACAAGGCCGATCGGGAGCAAGCCGCCTCGGGCGGGATCGAAGTCGCCGGCGAGTTCTACCCGCGAGCGGCCAAAGGCGAAGTACCCGAGTCCCAACTCAAAAAGGACGGTCAATACCAGCCAGAGAATTCCGACCGCGAGTAGAGAGCCCCGGGTCCGCGCGCCGATCCAGCGAATGAATAGCCAGGTGGCGGCGAACAGGAGCAGTGACCCCGAGAAGACAGTGATCTGACGGGCGCGCAACCCGCCCACTCGCGGCGACAGGAACGCCTCACGGAGCGCGCCGTGGACCACCTCCACACTCATGAGAATCAGCCAGACTCCAAAGGCTCGAAGCCAGATCATGGGTTCGAGAGCCTAACTCCATGTCCGGTCGTGCGAACGCTCTTTGTTCCATTCGTCCGTCGGGAGGAACAGTCCTTCGCCTGGCAACAGGTGCTGCTTGACCACTTCGAGATTGACCTCGATGCCCAACCCCGGACGATCGGGCACGGCCGTGAAGCCCTTGTTCACGATGGGCTTCTCGATGCCGCTGACCATGTCGTCCCACCACGGCACGTCCACCGAATGGTTCTCCATCACCAGGAAGTTCTCCGTCGCCGCGGCACAATGGACATTGGCCATGCACGAGATCGCAGTGCCGGCGAAGTGCATCGCCATCGGCACGCCGTACTCCTGAATCGCGTCCCCGATTTTCTTGGTCTCGAGAATGCCCCCGGACGAAGCGAGGTCCGGATGCAGAATGTCCACGGCGTGGGCCTGGGCGAGCTTGATGAAATCCTCTTTCAGGTAGATGTCTTCGCCGGTCAGCGTTGGCACGTCGATGGCATCGGTGATCTTCTTCCATAGCTCGGTGTGCTGCCAGGGGATCATGTCCTCCAGCCACGCGATGCTGTACGGTTGCAGCGCCTTGCCGAGTTTGATGCACGAATTCAGCCCAATGTGCCCGAAGTGATCCGCCGCGAGCGGGACTTCCATGCCCACCTGTTCCCGAACCTTCGCCACATACTCGGCGAGCATCGCCGCGCCTTTGTCGGTCAGTTCGATACCGGTAAACATGTGCTGCGTGTTCTGTAGCTCCGCCGGGCTCATACCCCTTGGCGCCGTCACCGTGCCCGGAGTGTCGGAAACCAGCCCGTAGCCGAGGTCCATCTTGAGAAACGTAAATCCCTGCTCTTTGCGCTCGCGCATGCGGCGGCCGAACTCCACCGGATCCTTCGACTGCGTCGTGTCCGCATAGCAGCGGATCCGGTCCCGGAATTTTCCGCCGAGCATCTGGTAAACGGGGACGTTGTAGGCCTTTCCCGCCAGGTCCCAAAGCGCCATTTCGATTCCGCAGACTCCCCCGGCTTGCCGGGCGTGAAATCCGAACTGCTTGATCTTACGGAAGATTTTGTCGACGTTGCAGGGATTCTCGCCGAGAATCCGGCTCTTTAGGAGGAGTGCGTAGGTCTTACTGGCGCCGTCGCGCACTTCGCCCCATCCGACGATGCCCTGGTTGGTGTCGATGCGGATGATCGGGCAGGTCATCGGCGCGCCGGTCACCACCGCGATCCGCATATCGGTGATCTTGAGTTGAGACGGTTTGGAGTTGGTGTTGACGTTCTGGGGCGCGGCTTCGAGCGTCGCATCGTCCCAAATTGACGCCCCGAACCCGGCGGCCGCGGCGCCCGCGGCTGAACGGAGAAAGCCCCGGCGTCCGGAAAGTCCCTGCGCTGCTGATTTCATATACGTTCCTTTAGTGAAGTAAATTATGGCGAAACTACGCCTTCATTGTATGTCTGGCGGCCGCGGAAGCCCACGGTATACTTGCGGTGTGACGGCGCCGGTTCATGCGAGTGTGCTCGAACTGATCGGCAATACTCCGGTGGTTGAGCTGAAGGAATTCGAGACGGGTCCATGCCGCCTGTTCGTCAAGATGGAAACCGAGAATCCGGCGGGCTCCATCAAAGATCGGATGGCGCAGGCCATGATCGAGGACGCCGAACGCGCGGGGCGACTGAAGCCCGGCGGCACAATCGTCGAAGCTACCGCCGGCAATACCGGACTCGGCCTCGCGCTGGTCGCCGCGGCCAAGGGCTATCGGCTGATCCTGACCATTCCCGAAAAGATGTCGCAGGAGAAGGTGGCGCACTGCCGGGCGTTTGGCGCCGACATCCGGCTGACGCGATCCGACGTCTCAAAAGGTCATCCACAGCACTACTTCACGATGGCGGAACGCATCGCCTCGGAGATCCCGGACGCCATTCACATCAACCAGTTCGCCAATCCCGCCAATCCGCGCGCTCATCAAGAGACCACCGGGCCGGAAATCTGGGAGCAGATGGAGCACGATGTCGACGCCATTGTGTGCGGCGTCGGCTCGGGAGGCACCGTCACCGGCCTGAGCCGCTATTTCGCGCGCGTGAAGCCGGATTTGGAACTCGTGGTAGCCGACCCGGCGGGTTCGGCCCTGGCGGGCATCATCAACGGCGAATCGCGCCCGACCGGGCCGTACGCCGTGGAGGGGATTGGCGGCGATTCGGTCCCGCCGGTTGCCGACCTGTCGCGCGTACGGTGCGCCTTCTCCATCCCCGATGCCGAGAGCTTCGACATCTCCCGCCAGCTGTTGAAACGGGCGGGACTGTTCGGAGGCTCGTCTTCGGGAACCCTCGTAGCGGCGGCCCTTCGATACTGCCGCCTGCAGTCGCAGCCCAAGCGCGTGGTCACCTTCCTCTGCGACACCGGGAACAAGTACCTCTCCAAGCACTTCAACGACTACTGGATGCTCGACCAGGGATACCTCGAGCGCCCGCCGACGGGCGACCTTCGGGATTGGTTCACTCGCCGTTATGACGAGGGCGCCGTCGTGACGGTCGGGCCCGAAGACTCGCTGCTCATCGCGTTCCAGCGCATGCGCATGGCTGATGTCAGTCAGGTCCCGGTAATCGACCGAGGACAACCGGTCGGCATTCTCGACGAATCCGACGTGCTGGTTGCGGTCCACAAAGACCCCGCGCTCTTCCGCGAACCGGTTCGCACGGCGATGACCCGCCGTCTCGACACGCTCGCGCCTTCCGCAAGTCTCGACGACGTTCTACGAACGTTGGACGCCGGCAAAGTGGCGCTGATCGCCGAGGGCGGCCGATTCTTCGGGTTGATCACGCGCACCGACCTGCTGAGCCATCTGCGCCGGCGCCTGAGAGCCTCATGAAACACCGATTCGCAACCAGGGCAATTCATGCCGGGCAGACGCCCGACCCGGCTACCGGCGCCATCATGACGCCGATCTACGCCACCTCGACCTACGTCCAGGAAAGCCC
>JBJXGR010000200.1:0-25627 GCA_046160045.1 Bryobacteraceae bacterium | reverse complement strand
AGGTCGGGCACCAACCATCGCCCGGCCAGGGGACCCGCCGGTAAACCGCCCACGGTGTTGTTCACCTGCGCGATGCCCGGTTATTGAGCGGTGGCGCCGATGCTCTGCAGGTCGGTGGTGATGCTCTGGTAAAGGCTGACGACGCCGGCCGACAACTGGTTAACAGTGGTGATGAGGGCCAGGCCGACGGCCGCGACGATCAACGCGTACTCGACGAGATCCTGTCCCTGTTCTTCCTTGATGAGTCGAATCCAAAGTTGCTTCATACGAGAACCTTTCCTAACTGCCGATCACCCATCGCACGGTGGATTTCAGCCATGTCCAATGGCCGCGGACGGGCGTCACCGGGATGACCGCGGGTTTCCCGTCCAGCCGGGAGACCAATTCAAGATTGCGGAGGGCCGCGGAGTGCTTTCGATTGTAGCCAAGCGCCAGATCGATTTCCTTGCGGGCTTCGGCGTACTGTCCCTGCTCGATCAGAAGAGCTGCCATGTTGCTGTGGGCTGTGGCCGGATCGCTGACCGACTGCCAGAGAGTGATGGCTTCCCGGGGTTTGTCGACAAGGGCCAAGCCAAGATTGTTGCGGGCGATTTCCGAGTACGGGCTCAAACTCAGCGCCATGCGGAACTCCTCCGCGGCCTCGGTTTTCCTGCCTTGCAGGAGCAAGTTGTATCCGAGATTATTATGCAGCGAGTCCAGTTGGGGCGCCAGAGCCAAAGCTTGGCGGTGGGCCTTCTCCGCCCGCGGATACTCCTTCAGGTTATCCAGCAGGATTCCCAGCCAGGACGGCAATTCGGACTGGCTCTGCGGGTGGCTGCCCAGAAAAGCTTCCAGCCGGTCGACGCCCTGGCGGCCTTCGTTGAGTTCGTGCAGCAACTGCGCTTCCAGCAGCGCGGCCTGGGCATCGCCGGGAGAGCGCTCACCCGCCAGCCGAGCATGCTCCAGGGCCAGTTCCGGAGCGCCGGCGGCGCGGAAGTAGCGCGCCAGGGCCAGCCGGACCTCCAGGTTTCCGGGTTCCCGAACCAGGCGTTCCCGTAATTGGCGGACAGACAGGTCGCCTTCCCCTGCGTCCACGGCGTTCCGGCTTTGACGGTTCATGGCTGCGGCGACGGCCGTCGCCGGTTCCCTGGCCGGGTGCGGACGCCTGACACCGGCGTTTCTGTGAGCGCACGACAGGCTGCAGGCCAATGCCACCGCCGGGAGTGCCCACCACGTGCGTTTCATGAGTTTCCTGGAGAGTGCGGTCAAGTCCTGATCTAGCTGGCTTCTCCTACACTTTCGAATTCCAGCTGGTCGCCCGGTTCGGTACGGCTCGCCGTCACGACCCCGACCGGCAACTCCAGAATCGAGTGGGCGGTCAAACAGGCCGAAAGGCGACCGGGAACCATATTGTGCCGAACCTTCTTTACCTTACGCTTCTTGTCCAGATACATCAGGTCGATCGCAAACTTCATGCCGAAGCTGTGGACCGCCTCGCACGGGGCGATCCAGAGTCCCTCTCCCGGGCCGAGATGGGTGTGTTTGAGCAGACCCCGGCGACGCTTCTCACTGGTGTCGGCCACGTCGGCGGCTTCGGCAACAACGGTCCCTTTGGAGCGATTCAGGACCCGGATTTTCCTGTCCAAGCTTTTCAGGTATAACACGGATTCACTAGTCGAGTTGCGACGTTGGCGCAACTTTCCCCGCCTTTTCGGGTTTGGAAGTACTGTTGTTGTGTGCCCGGCGTGCCGGACCGCCCAACGGCCGTTCCGGAAACGTCATGAAGAGGCCGTCCGACAGGGCCGAGTATGTCAGACTTAACAGTACTGGGTAGATTTCCTGTGTCTCACAATCTAGGCTTCCTGCAAATCGCCGCAATCTGTCTTCTTCTGTCACCCGCATTAGCTTGGGCGCAGACGCAATCCACCGGGGCGACCTTCGGCTCGGTCGTCGGCTTGGGCGGCACGCCGTCGGATGGAGTTCTGGACGAAAGCCGCGGCCGGATCTACCTGGTCAACAACCGGGCGAACCGCGTCGACGTTTACGACATTAACCAGAAGAAGGTGGTCACCTTCATCCGTGTCGGCACTCGGCCGCTGGCGGCCGCGATGTCGATGGATAGCAAATGGTTATACGTCACCAACGAGTTGAGTTCGTCGCTGAGCGTCATCGACCTGGGGTCGGAGAACGTGGTGCAGACGGTCACCCTGCCGGCCAGGCCGCAAGGCGTCGAGGTGGGCACTGACGGCAAGGCGTTGGTCGCCACGATCGGTACCGGGACCGGGACCCCGCCTCGCAATACGCTAATGATCTTCGACCGGACCGCCGCGTCGTCCCAGCAGTTGCTGGAGGTGTTTTCGCCGCCTCCTCCCTCAACGCCGACTCCCTTGCCCCCGACGATCTTCCCCCGTCCCCAGACCACCTTCCGCGGAAAACTGGCCCGGACGCCCGACGGGAACTTCATCGTCGGCGTCACCACGCCCACCAACGCCACGTACATGTTCGTTTACGAGGTGGCTTCCGGGGTGATCCTGCGCAGCCGCAACGTCGGCGGACAGTCGACCGTCCTGTCGATGTCGCCCGACGGTTCACGCTTCATGGCCGGCTTTACGATGTACGACACGAGAACGCTTTCGGCCATTGGTCAGATGAATCTGGCCAACGCGCCGTTTACGTTCCCGGGCTCGTTCAATGTCCTGCAGAACCAGGGCGGCAGCGCCTTTTCGCCGGACGGGGGCACGCTGTATGCCGCCTTCAACTCGGCGGGTTTCGCGGTTCCTCAGCCGCGATCGAGTTCGTCGACGCTCTTCATCTGCGATCCACGCAATCTCGGGATCAGCCTCGGGGTCAAGCTTCCCGAGAGCATTGTCGCCAAGATATTGATTAAACAGGATGGTTCAGAGGCCTGGGGCTTTTCCGAATCCGGCTTGATTTATCTGCCGATCGGCGCCCTCTACGATTACCCGATTCTGCAGCCCGAAACCACGACGGTCTTTCTCTCCCGCAATGACTGTAATCGCGGGCTCGCCGTGGCCGACGTTCGGATCAACAATCTCGGGAAAGGCAAGCTGACATTCAGCGTTCCGACCAACTATCCGACCGCGGCCCTGATTGTGACGGCCAACTCCGGCCTGACGCCGGCGACGGTGCGTTTCACGATGGAGCCAGGGCGCACGAACGTGGTTCGTCAGGGCGGCACCAACCTGACGACGGGCGGGGCCGTGATCAACGGCGCGTCGGTCAACATCAGCCTTTCTTCGCTCGAGGCGATCAACTACCCGAACACGATTCGCGTGTACATGAACTCCCGGCAACCGGACCAGCGGGGACTGGTGTATCCGATTCCTACCACCCCCAATAACAACCCGTTCACCCAGGCCAATGCAAGCGGGAACGAAGGTTTGCAGGATGTGGTCTTAGACGAATCACGGGGCCGGCTGTATATTTCCAACGCGGGTTACAACCGAATCGAGGTCTTTGACCTCGCCAAATCCAGGCTCCTGAACCCGATTCCGGTCGGGCAATTGCCGCATTCCATCGCCCTGGGCAGCGATGGCAACACCCTGTATGTTGCCAACACCGGGGGCGAGTCCATCAGCCTGGTGGATCTCGACCTGGGACGGATCACCCGGGAGATCGAGTTCCCGCCGGTTCCCCGCGCCGCTAACGCGAATCCCATCTCGGTGACCACCATGGCACTGGGTTTGTATGGCCTGCAGTTCGTCATGTCGAACGGTTCGCAATGGAAGGTGATCGGCAATCAGGCAGTCGTCCGGGAGCCGGATTCGGTCACGCCGGTGTTGTTTGCCCGGGGCGCCGGCAACTTTCCCGCATTCACGATGACGGCGTCTCCCAACCGCGACCGGATTCTGACCTTGGCTGGAGATGGGCAAGGCTATCTCTATGACTCCCTGGCGGATACGTACGTAGCCGGCCGGCTTCTGTTCACCAACCCCATCCAAAGCTATTACGGTTCGGTGAGCGTCGCTCCCGAGGGCGCCTTCCTGGTCGCGAACGGGCTGATTCTCAACAACTCGCTGACGGTGATTGGAGGGGTCGAGCGGCCGGGCGCGCAACAGTTGACCCCCGGCCAACCGGGCCAGCCGCCTATCGTGACCGTGGTAAGCGCGGGCAATCGAAACATCGCCACGTCGGCTCCCCTGAGCGAGTCGCAGTTCGTCTGGCTGTCGACGCCCGTGCGGCAGAACATCGGCGCGGCAGTCCGCGACGAGGTGCGGACGACCCTGGAGTTGGTCGATCTCAGCGTCGGCTCGCAAACGCTGGTGGGCGTGGTCGCGGAGAACCCGCAGGTGAGCGTCTTCGGCGCCGCCCGTATCCTGATGCCCGGGCGCGGTATGGTCGTGGATTCCCGGGGAACCGCCTATGCTCTTACGCTATCCGGTCTCAGCGTGATCCCGACGACGACGACCACGGATGCGACCAAGCCGCTTTTGAACGCGCGGGCCATCCTGAATGCGAACGACGGGACGCAGAACTTCCGGCCGGGGTCGTTCGTTAGCATTACGGGGAAAAACCTGGCCTCGCCCGGCACCGCCGACGATCTGCCGGCTCCGATCCTGCTCGGCGGGTCGTGCGTGACGTTCAACGATATCGCGCTTCCGCTTCTCCAGGCGGGCGACGATCAGATCCTCGCGCAGATTCCCACTGACCTGCCGGCCGGCTTGAACGTCGTCCAGGTCCGGTCGCTCGCGCTCGCTCAATCCAGCGACCCGGTGGTGGTCACCGTGCAGCGGTGAGCGCGCAGCAGTCGATTGAGATGGTGGAGAGGCATGGATGAGCAGTCTCGCCCATCCTTTTGTGAGTTGGACGGAATTTGTCCGCCTGCCTGAGCGTCCTGACGGGGGCAAGCGATATGAACTCCACGATGGAGAGGTAGTCGTTGTGCCTCCTGCGCGACCCTTGCACATCAAACTTCAGAAGCGGATCGAGCAACTGCTACAGGCGCGTGCTGGAGAGGCGGGCGTCGTGACCATGGAGTTCCCTTACCGGCCCGCTCCCAATCTACAGTATTGGTTCGCTGACGTGGCCTTCGTCAGACAGGCGGATTGGGACTCGATGCCGCCCGACGAATACCCGGTGTACACACCTCCTTTGGTGATTGAGGTGTTGTCGCCTTCCAATACCCCGGCCAAGCTCAATCGGCAGCGGGTCGTCGCGATGTCGCCCGGCACGCAGGAATTCTGGGTGGTGGATCCGGATACGAGGACCGTTCACGTGACCGATTTGCGCGGCTCGAGGACGTACGCGAGCGGCGAGGCGGTACCGCTCGCCATATTGAGCGGCGCCACCGTTGCGGTGGACCGCATCTTTACCATTTAGCCATCGCTTCTGTTCGGTAGCCACAGAAAGCTGGTACCTTCAAGAGAAGTCCCATGCCGAGCCGCGTTGAAGAGGTGAAGCAACAATTGGAGGCGTTTCCGCCGGAGGATTCCAGCGCGGAGCGGCTCGAGCTTCTCAGCCTCTTTATGCGCGAACTGCGCGCCGGGGAGCGCTGGAACGACATCTGCCAGGCCGGACCTGCCGCCATCGAACTCGCCCGCAAGTTGGACAACGAGCCGTTGCTGATGGCCAATCTCGTGATTTCCGCATTCGGGAAGTACATGGTCTCGGACTATCCGCTGGCGCTCGAGCAGGCGTGGGAAGCCCTGCGCATCAGCCAGAAGCGCGAAGACCGCGAGAACGAAGCCCGAGCCGAAGCGGTGCTGGCGCTGGTCGAGTGGAGTCTCGGAAACTTCGAAGGCGTGCAGCGCCACGGGTACCGCAACATCGAACTGCACCAGCAGATTGGCGATGAAAGCGGGCTTGCCTGGGCCTTTTACGTGATGGGGTCCGTGCAGCTCGAACTAGGCAGTCCCGACGAAGCCTTGAAAACGCTCGAGGACGCCAACACCCGCTTTGAACGCCTGAACGAGCGGGCCGGCATCGGGCGCACGCTGAACGGCATCGGCGCCGCGTTGGCCGCGAAAGGCCGATGGGACGAGGCCCTGGACTATCATCAGCGTAGCCTCCAATGCTTTCGGGAGCTGAACAACCGGTCAGGCGAGGCGCGCGCCCTTCACGACCTGGGAGACTTCTACAAATCGCGCCAGCAGTACGACGCCGCGATGGATTTCTACCGCCAAAGCCTGGACTTGCGGCAGCGCGAGGGGTTCCGCCTGGCGGAGGTCACGTCACTGACCAGCATCGGTTCGCTTCATCTGGAATTGCGCCAGGTCGAGCAGGCTATGCCCCTTCTCCACAAAGCCCTGGCGATCGCCGAGGAGCTTCGGACACCCCCCCGGCTGTTGCAGTTGCACCGTCTGCTCTCGGAAGGCTACGAGGCCGCCGGCGATCTGCGGAACGCGCTCCAACACCACAAGGAGTTCCAGCGCGCCGAACGCGAGGTCTATCACGAAGAAGGGGATGTCCGGCTGCTCAACCTTCGCCGCGGATTCGAAGCCGAGCACAGCCGGAAGGAGACGGAGATCTACCGTCTGCGGAACGTCGAACTCAAAGAGAAGAACGACGAGCTGAAGCGACTGGTGGAAGAGTTGCAGTCCATGCAGGCGAGCCTGATCCAGAGCGAACGGATGGCCGGGCTAGGCAGTCTCGTTGCGGGTATCTCGCATGAGCTGAACTCCCCCCTTGGCGTGATCCGATCCTCAGTGGATGTCGTGGGCAGGGCCCTCGACCGCCTGGGACACGCTCCGAACGGCGACCTGATTGCGCTGCTGCGGGCAAATCAGCAACTGGCGGTGGATGGGCTCCGCCGGATCCAGGACCTGGTGGCGCGCCTGAAATCTTTTGCGCGTCTGGATGAGGCCGAGTACCAGCAGGCGGATCTCCTGGAGGGCATACGGGCGGCCGTGGCGCTGCTTCGGCCCTTGATGCCGGAAGGCGTGGATGTCCGCGAGCAACTCGACCCCCTGCCCCCGATTTATTGCTATCCCGCCGAGCTCAATCAGGTATTTCTCAACCTGATTCGCAATGCGGGCGAGGCGATTGACGGAGCGGGCAGAGTCACCATATCCACCCTCGCCGCGGCGGATACTCTGGAGATTCGCGTCGCCGACACCGGACGGGGAATCCCGCCGGAGCGACTGCCGACGCTGTTCACTCCTACCTTTGTCGAGAAAAACTCGCGGGTGCGGACCGCCATCAGCCTGTTCGCCTGCCACAACATTGTCCGCAAGCATCAGGGCGAGATCGAAGTCGATAGCACACCCGGCCGCGGGTCGACCTTCATTGTCCGCCTGCCGCGTTCGCTCGAGAATGACCACCTCCAGAGCCAGATGCCATTGAGTTCCCGCGTCATGTAGCGGCCCGAGCCGTGACAGAACGGCTGTACATGATCCGAATAGAAGCTATGGACAAGACGATTCACAGGTACACCAGCCTTGAAGCGATGAAGGCTGACGAGTACCGCGCGTGGCAGAAGTTGCAACCCCACGAACGGCTCGCTGCCGCCGCCGAGCTTTCCATTGGTGCGTACCGCCTTAAGGAGCCGTCCAGCAATGTTCCCGCCAGACTTCAAAGAACTCTTGTCCGTCTTCGACAGCCGGAAGGCTAAATACCTGTTGATTGGCGGCTACGCAGTTTCGCTTCATGCACAGCCGCGCGCAACCAAACACCTGGATTTGCTTGTCAGCCGCGACGCCGAGAATGCGAAGGCGTTGCTGCCGTGGATTGAGACCTCTGTCTCAACGAGAGCCCGGATCCCTTCGGGAGTCACGCCTACTTAACGAAGCCGTGAAAAAACAGGGACGTTCACCCCGTTTCACGGCCACAAATCGTTGATTTTCCACGAAACGTTGACCGGGAAACGGGGTGGATGTCCCGTTTTTTCACAGCCCTGACGCTCGCGGCTCAGCTACAAGTGGTGGGCCGCCAACAACAGGAGTTGACACCGAAGATCCTACTGCCTGATCCAGTCGAGATCGAAGCGGGCGAACGCGATCGTCTCGTAGGCCTGCTGGGCGCCTTTCTCATACAGCAGTCCGATGGTTCCGTCCTTCAGGACCGCCAGTGACGAGTACGCCGAGGGTCCCTGGTGCACGAGCTTTGAGTGCTTCCACGTCTTCCCGTCATCGTCGCTCAGCCGGACCGTCATCTTCGCCCGCTTTTCCGCCGCCGGGTTGGAAAACAGCAACCGCTTGTCACCTCGCTTGCGCGAGAAGCGGACCAGGCTCCCCTGGCACGTGGGCTCGATCAGCGTTTCATCGAATACCGGCGCCGACCAGGTAACGCCGCCGTCCTTGCTCAGCGACACCGACCGGCGGTAGCGCTTCGCGTTGCTGCGCATGTTCAACATCAGTGCGCCGTCGCTCAATTCGGCCACCGTGCTTTCGTCCGTCAGCTCGGAAGCCGACCCGCCCAGCTTCCAGCTCTTGCCGTGATCGTCGCTGTAGATCACGTGCGAGTAGAATCCCCTGTGTCCCTTGACCTCGTGATCGCACGGAATCACCAGGCGGCCGCTACGAGTCTGGATGCCGTTGACCGGGCCCGTGGCATACCAGGTCCAATTGTCCGGCTTGACGTCCTTGGTAATCTCCACGGGTTTCGACCAGGTGACGCCGTCGTCGCTGCTCGACATCACCCAAACAGTCCGCGTCCCCTTTTCGCCCGTCTCGATGATCTCCCGCTCCGAGGTGTGGCCGGGATTGCCGGCCAGCAACAGCCAGATCGTGCCGGTCTTTTCATCCTGGACCGGCGCCGGATTGCCGATCGTATCGGGACCATGATCCGCCAGCGTGACCATGGGGCTCCACGTCTGTCCCTTGTCATTGCTCCGTCGAAGCACAATGTCGATGTTGCCGGTGTCGCTCCGGGTATCCTTGCGTCCTTCGCAGAACGCGAGCAGGGTGCCTTTCCTGGTGGTCAGCAGGACGGGGCTTCAATAGGTATGGTAGCCGCCTTCGCCGGAGCGGAAGACCACGTTTTCGGTAAAGGGATCGGCCGCGGGCAAGGCCGCCGCAAAGGCGCTAGCGGCCAGAATAAGGACTGTGCGTTTCATGAGTGCTTCCTCGCTCTTTACATCTCCGCTTCAAAGACCTGAACTTCCGGAAAGCGGGTCGCCCCTCGAAGCAGGCGGCCGAGGCGAGGTTTCCTCCCGTTGTACACCTCGACCGCATCGGCGTCGGCGTAGCGCATGAATAGAATGCGCCGATCGCGGCCGGAGGTGTTCGGCCCGGACTGATGGAGCATCCAGCAGTTCATCAGAAACGCTTCGCCGGCTTTCAGCACAAGCGGGACTGCTTTCGACTCCTCCACTTCCATCCGGATCACGCGGTTCACGTTCGGCATTCCTTCGAATTTCGCGGCTTGCCCCTGCCGATGAGACCCGGGGATCAGCCACAGGCAGCCATTCTCGACATCGACGTCGTCCAGGGCCGTCAACGTCGAAATCGCGTTGTACGGATCCAACTCTCCGTAGCCGTTGTCCTGATGCCAGGCAAACGGCTGCGTGTTTCCCTTCAGCTTGAAGGTCAATTGCGCCGTGGCCGCCTTGATGTTCGGCCCAATGATCTGTCCCACCATATCGACCAGCGGCCCGTCGAAATAGTAATCGCGAACCAGCCGGGAGTGGTGATGGATGTCGGGCAAGAGGGCGTTCTTGAGCCATGTGCCGTCGGGATCGAACGCTCCTTTGTGGGAACGCCAGGCCTCCATTACTTCGCTGCGCAAGCGGTCGAGTCCTTCGTCTGTCAAGGTTCGCCCGACTACCAGGAAACCCTGTTCGTGATAAAGGCCAATCTGCTGGCCGGTCAGTGCCGCGCGAACGAACGCCGTCTCGATCTCAATGTTCATCGTCCATCAACTCCCGTACAGCCAATCTTTGTGGAAGATCTTGATCTTCGTGGCCTGCTTGTTTAGGAACTCGCCAACCCCCTTGCCATAGTCGTAGGTGATCGCAACCTCGTCGCCGTCGAACACGACTGTGGGATAGCAGATCCGCAGGCAACCCGGGCTGTGGGGATAGCGAGAGCGATCCACCGGCTGGCGATAGCCTCCCTCCGGTCGCAGGACGGCGCCAGGCCGAGCCGGAGGCTCGATCACAGCGCGATCGTCCATGGATTCGAGGTTGCGATGATGCTTCCAGGTCTCGCCGCCGTCGCTCGAGATGGCAGTCGAGAGGCGGTGGCGGGAAAGACTCGCTCGAATCTCCTCTACAGACGCCTGGTTCCACACCAGCAGCAGGTCATCGCTCTTCGGCATCCGTACCAGCATCGGCGGTGTGTACGAAGCCGCGACTCGGGTGGGCTTCGGCGTCGACCACCTGATTCCCATGTCGCGCGACACGCTTTCGAAAAAAACGCCGAGTTCCGTGCGGCCGTACATCAGCAGCGAGCCATCGGCCCGCTCCTCGAGGCTCGGTTCCTCGAACGAATAACAGCCGCCGCGGCCCTTGTCAAGGCTGACGAACAACTCGCTCAGGCTGCGTCTCCAGGTCGAGCCTTCGTCGTCGGAGTAGAAGATCCAACTGATACAAATGCTGTTGTCGGCCTCTTCCGAGTCGCCGCCACCCGACGGACTCACCCAGTTGAACACCGGCACGGCCAACCGGCCGTTCGACAACACCCGCGCCCCGCTCGTCCTGCACAACGAGAAGACCGGATCGATAACCACCGGCGGGGACCAGGTGGCGCCGCCGTCGCCGGACGACCGGAAATGCAGCGTACCGTCGCGGCCGGGACGCGAAACCGGACCTCCGTAGACCATTCCCAATCGCCCGGACTTCATGTGCAGCAGGCTCAGGTGGACGGCATTGCGCGCCGTCCGGATCGGCAGGCCGCCCTGCTCTAAAACCGGCTGCGGGATCCCCCACCGGCGGCCGCGGTCCGTCGAGATCATGCCGTGGAGAGTCTTGTCCTTCCCGTAGAGCAGCCAAAAGCGCCCATCGTTCAATCGGGTGAGGATCGCCTCGTCCACGCCGGAGCCGGTTCCGGCGGCCAGGCCTTCGTACAGCATCCCCTTGCTCGCCGCCCACCCCGGACAGGCCGAGCCGGCGGCAAGCGAAATCCATTCTCTGCGAGTGATCATCCAGCCGCTCTCCTTTCGAATCCCGATCACCGGAATTCTCGGCACTCATAGTGTATTCAAACACGGGGCCCTGCCGCTGCCGGACGCGGTTACCGTTACAATGAAAACCGCCGCCGAGGTACCCTGATGCGATCGATGACCTTCCTGTTCGTCCTGCCGCTGCTGGCCGCGCCGCCCGCTCACGACATCCGCAATACCTACACCCCCGGCACCAACACGCATTTCCAGATGCCCGAATACAAGACGCGAACCGAGTGGGAGGCCCGCGCCCGGACGCTGCGCCGCCAGATCCTGGTAGCGGCCGGTCTTGACCCCATGCCCGAACGCACGCCGCTCAATCCGATGATCTTCGGCCGATTCGAACGCGGCGCGTATTCCGTCGAGAAGGTGCTGCTCGAAACCATGCCCGGGTACTACCTCGCCGGCAACCTGTATCGTCCTATCGGAAAACCGGGCAAGTTGCCCGGGGTTCTCTCGCCGCACGGGCACTGGACCTACGGACGGCTCGAGAACCAGCCGTTGGGCTCCATTCCCCTGCGCTGCATCAACCTCGCGCGCCAGGGCTACGTCGTTTTCTCCTACGACATGGTGGGCTACAACGACACCATACAGACGCCGCACGCCTTTTCACACCCGCGCGAGCAATTGTGGAGTTTCGGACCATTAGGTTTGCAGTTGTGGAACTCGATTCGCGCTGCCGACTTTATCGAATCGCTGCCGGAGGTGGACCCCAAGCGGATCGGCATGACAGGGGCCTCCGGCGGCGGCACCCAGACGTTTCTCATGTACGCCGTCGACGACCGCATCGCGTACGCGGCGCCGGTCAACATGATCTCGGCGATCATGCAGGGCGGCTCCGGCTGTGAGAATGCCCCCGGGTTGCGTGCCGGCGCCTTCAACGTCGAGATCGGAGCGATGATGGCCCCGCGGCCGCTCCTGATGATCTCGGCAACCGGCGACTGGACGCGCAACACTCCCCGTGAAGAGCATCCGGCCATCCGCCACATCTACGAGTTGTTCGACGCTACCGCTAAGGTCGAGACGGTGCAGTTCGACGCGCCCCACAATTACAACAAAGACAGCCGTGAGGCCATGTATCGTTTTTTTGGCAAGCATGCCTTGGGGGAGACCGATGAAACGAAATTCAAGGAGCACGCCTCAGGGGTGGAACCGTTGCCGCACCTGATGGTGCTCCATGGCAGGACGCTCCCGCCGAACGCCCTGACGTATGAACAGATCTTCACGCAGTGGGTCGCGCGGTCCCGCAAGCAACAGGCGGCGGCAAGCGAGGCCGACCTGCGGGAGCGGCTGCGGCTTGCGATTGGCGTCGAACTGCCGGGTTCCGTCGACCAGGCGATCGAGGGAGAGAGGATCACGCTGGGCACCGGCAAGGGCGATCGTGTTCCCGGCATCTGGCTTCCTGGTAAGGCTGGCGGCGAAGCGATTCTCGCCGTGCACCCGGAGGGTGCGGTGGCCGGGCGGGGGGATGCCTCCATCGGCAAACTCACAGCCGCCGGAAAGCCGGTATTGCTGATCGATGCCTTTCAAACCGGCTCTGCCGTGGAGCCCCGTAACGAGAAGGGCAGTCACTTCCTGACCTTCAACCGCTCGAAGGACGCCAATCGGGTGCAGGACATCGTGACCGCCGTCTCCTGGCTGCGAAGCACAGGGCACCGGAATATCCGGATCGTCGGACTCGGTAAGGCATCCGTTTGGGCGCTGTTCGCGGCCGCGATCTCGCAAACCACCCTGACTGCCGACACGAGTTGGTTTCCCGGGACGGACGACGACTACATCCGCGACTTCTTCGTGCCCGGTGTCCAGCGGGCCGGCGGTTTGGACGTAGCGCGCCGCCTGGTTCATTGAACCGATCCGCGGAGATGTGATGTACAGCGAACGCCTGTTGCAGCATTTCAGAAATCCCCGGTACGTCGGGGAGTTGGATCCTCCGGCGGTGACCGTGGAAGTCATGAACCCGATTTGCGGGGACGTTCTGCGGCTGTCGGTCAGGCTCGAGGGGCACACCGTAACCGAAGCGCGCTACAAGACCCGCGGCTGCACGGCTTCCATCGCCGCCGGGGAGGCTCTGTGTGAGTGGATGCACGGACGGAGCGCCGGGGACTTGGCCCAGTTGACCGCCGACGATGTGGACGCGGCGGTGGGCGGACTCAGGCCCGAATCGAAGCATGCGGCTGTGCTGTGCATCGACGGGGTGAAGGCGCTGTTGCGGTCGCTGGGACTCCAGGGTTAGATGGTTCGGGCTTCGATCCTCAGGCGGTCCAGTTCCTGGTGCAGTACGGACAACCGAGCCCGGCAAGCCGAAAGATTTCCGCTGCGCGCCTCTTGTTCCACGGATGAGAAGAGTGCGGCCAGGGAGGCCGCCCCGACATTGCCGCATGCGCCCCGTGCGGAGTGAGCCACCCGCGCGCATTCAGTGGCGTCCGCCCGCTCCAAGGCGGTGCCCAGCTTCACGATCTGTGCCGAAGCATCGTCAACCAATGCCGAGACAATCTCGCGCATTAGCTCCGGGTCCTCCAGCGTGATGTTCCGGAGCTGCGCCATGTCGATAACGATCTGTTCCGCGCCAATCATTTGCTCGGCCTCCGCGCCTTTCCGCACCTATCCCCTTGCCTGACCTGAGTTTTGCATGACTTGGCTGTTCCCGCCAATTAGCTGTAATCCTTAGTACGGAATCCGCGGGTACTTATAGGACAGGCCTAAGCGCCTTGTTAATCAGCAAGATAGCTGTAGTCCTATGGTCCCGTTGCGGCGGCGGCGATTTTGTGATTCATAGAGTAATGGTAATAGAGTAGAGACCGGTTCTGCCGGTCACCGGAACAAGACTATGGAATATCCGATGGTTGTGGATGGACTCGCCGTCGCGGCCGGGCTTCGCCGCGCCGTCACCGTTCCGTACGATGGCAGCGAGTTCGGGACCGTCTTTGAAGCCACTCCTGAGGTCGTCGAACGGGCCGTCGCCTCTGCCTCCCGCGCGGCCGGTATCATGCGCGAGATGACCCGGGAAGAACGGTCCGCGATCCTTCGAAAGGCGCATGCCAGGCTCCTCGATGACCGGGAAGGCATGGCGGTAACCATCGCCTCCGAGTCCGGGAAGCCGCTGAAAGAGGCGCGGGGGGAGGTGGATCGCGCGGCATGGACCCTGCTGTTTTCGTCCGAAGAGGCACACCGCCTGACGGGAGAGGTTGTGCCCATGGACGCCTCTCCGGCGGGAAAAGGCTATCTGGCGATGACCGTCCGCGAGCCGATTGGGGTCATCGCCGCGATCACCCCGTTCAACTTCCCGCTGAACCTGCCCATGCACAAGATCGGGCCCGCCTTGGCCGCCGGCAACGCCGTGGTTCACAAGCCCGCCTCGACGACACCCATCTGCGCCCTGCGCATGGCCCGCCTGTTTCAGGAGTGCGGCTTGCCCCCCGGCGCCCTGAATGTCATCACGGGTCCCGGCGCGTCGATCGGCGAGATGCTGGCGATGGACCCTCGGGTGGCGATGATCACCTTTACCGGCAGCGCCGAGGTCGGACTCCGCCTCCGCAGCCTGGCGGGGATGAAGAAGGTCACGCTGGAACTTGGGAACAACTCAGCGGTGATCATCGAGAGCGATGCCGACCTCGCTCAGGCGGTTCCCCGCTGCGTCACCGGCAGCTTCGCCCATTCCGGCCAAGTCTGTATTTCCATCCAGAGGATCTTTGTCCATCAGTCCCTCCGCAGCCAGTTCCTCGACCAGTTCTCGTCCCTCACGGAAAAACTGGTCATTGGGGACCCCAGGGCCCCGGAGACCGACGTCAGTTCCCTCATCACGGTGGGCGAGGCGGAGCGCGTGGAATCCTGGATTCAGGAAGCCGCCCAGGCTGGGGCCCATGTGGTTGCTGGCGGCGAGCGCACGCGGGCGACGGTCCGTCCGGCCGTGGTCACCGACGTACCCGACACAGCCCGCCTGTCCTGCGAGGAGGCCTTCGGGCCGGTGGTTTGCGTCAATGCCTACAACATCTTGGACGAGGCCATCGCTCGGGTCAACCTGTCTCCGTACGGTCTTCAGGCCGGAATCTATACCCGGAATCTCGAAAACGCGTTTCGAGCGGCGCGGCGCGTCCACGTGGGCGGTTTCCTGATCAACGAGGTGCCCCAGTTCCGGGTCGACCAGATGCCCTACGGCGGGGTCAAGCTGAGCGGAACCGGCCGCGAGGGCCCGAAATACGCTATCGAGGAGATGACCGAGCCCAAGTTGATCGTCTGGAAGGTGTAGTGCTCTCCTTAACCGTAAAGTGGCGTTTCCTTACCGATTCGCTGAAACAAACGCGCGGAAATAGCGTATTCCTAACCTATAAGGACACTGCCCGCTCACCTTTCCGCTGGTGACCCGTCTGAACTGGTGTTGGTTTATGGCCCAGCAAGCGGCAGTGGTGGTAAGCGCGCGATTGGCACCGCGACCTGACGAGAACGAGCTGATCAAAGCGATCCAGCGTGGCGAGCAGGATGCTTTCGAGCGACTGGTGCGCTCCTACGATCAGAGTGTGCTCGGACTCGCGATGAACCTGTTGCGTTCGCCCGAGGACGCCCGCGACGCCTACCAGGAGGCGTTCCTCCGCGTCTACAAGAACATCCACACCTTCCGCTTCGACTGTAGTTTCCATACCTGGCTCTACCGTATTGTCACCAACATCTGCTTCGATTACCTTCGCAAGCGTAAGATTCGAAGGGAAGAGCCGGCCGTCGTGCATACGCTGGACGGACCTATGGACCGGACCTACGCGGTGGAAGAGGAACGGGCGATGGGGGACCCCGAACGGCGCTATCATAATCAGGTCCTCAGCCACCGGATCGGCGAAGCGCTGGAGGAGTTGACTCCCCGCGAACGGATGGTGTTCGAACTCAGGCACTATCAGGGTATGCGGTTGAAGATGATCGGAGAGATCCTGGGTACCAGCGAGGAGGCCGCCAAGAACTGCCTCTTCCGGGCAACCCAAAAGATGCGCAGCGTGCTGGGAGAGTTCGCATGACCTGCCACGATGTTCGGGATCGAATGCCGCTTTACCTTTACGGCGAGTTGGCATCGCATCAGGAAGAAGAAGTCGAAGCCCACCTTCACACTTGCAGTTCCTGCCAGGACGAGTACGAAATCCAAAGAAAAATAGGTCAGCTTCTGGACAATGCGCGGCTGGAACCGCCCGCCTTGGCGGCGGTGGAATGCCGGCGCGAGTTGATGGCCACGCTGAGGCGGGATTCCAGGGAGGGGCGGCCCGCGTGGTGGGAATTCCTGTGGGCCGGCGCCCGCGCTGCCCTCCGTCCGGCCGGTGTCGTTGCCATGCTGGCCACGGGGTTCTTCGCGGGCCAGCGATTCCCGGAGTATTCGCCCTTTCCGTCGCCGCCGCCGGCCGAACCGATGGTGGCGTCGGTACGCGCGGTCGAGGCTGACGCTTCCGGAGGCGTCTCGATCCTTCTGGATGAAACCCGGCGACGCCGGATCAAGGGAGACCCGAATGACCAGCGGATCGCGCAGTTGTTGATGGCCGCGGCTCGTGACGAAGCCAATCCCGGACTGCGCGTGGAGTCGTTGGACATTCTCAAGAATCACTCCGATTCGGCGGAGGTCCGGGCATCACTGATTCATTCGCTCGAGCAGGACACCAACCCTGGCGTGAGACTGAAGGCGATTGAAGGCCTGAAGGCCATGGCCGGGTCCCCGGATGTCCGCAGGACGCTGGTGCGGGTGCTTCAGCGCGACGAGAATCCGGGCGTCCGGGTCCAGGCCATTGACCTGCTGATGCAGCATCGCGACGACCGCATTGCGGGCGTCTTGCAGGGGTTGGTCGGGCGGGAAAGCAATGCCTACGTACGCCTCCGCTGCAAGAACGCACTGGAAGAGATGAACGCATCGGTTGGCAGGTTCTAGAGCCGCTGATGAGCAATCGACACATGAACAGGGCGGCTTTCGGAACGGCAAGGTTGGCCATCGCGGTCGCCGTCTTGTCGAACCCGTCCTGGGCGTGGCAGGAGCGTCTGAGCCGGGAGGGCGCATTCTGGGTCCAGGCGGTCAGTGGGTCTGAGGCCGCGTTTCCGGGCGGGCGCCTGCGGGTAAGCACGACGGGCCGGGTCTCCGTCACCGGTTCCGATGAAGCGGCCGTCCAGTATCAGTTCGTGAAGAAAGTGCGCGCGCGGACGGAAGCCGAGGCACGTAAACTGTTGGGCCAGTTCCTGATCAGGGCCGGGCGGCAGGCCGATCTGACCTCCATCGAGGTGATTCACGGCGCCGGCAATGGCTCGACCGAATTGATGGTTCGGACCCCTCGCAGGATGCGCGACATCCTGGTCGACACGCGAGGGGGCGCCGTCGACGCTACCGACCTGGACGGATCGCTCCAGGTGCACACCGGGGGTGGACGGATCCGCTTGGACCGGATCGGCGGCGCCGTCGTGGCGCGAACCGCCGGCGGCGAAGTACAGCTTGGAAAGATTAGCGGCCCGGTGCGATGTATTTCCGCGGGCGGCATCATCCGCGCGGACCAGATTCTCGGCGAAACCCGTTTTGAAACGGCCGGTGGCGACATTGCTGTCCGTGAGGTGCAAGGCAAGTTCGTCGCCTCCACCGCGGGAGGCGGAATTCGTATCGGGCGGGCCGGTGCGGCGGTTAGCGTCAATACGGCGGGAGGGCAGATCCATGTCGGATCCGCCACAGGCGCGGTGCTCGCGGAGAGCCTGGGCGGCCCGATCTTTATCGGCTCGGCCGCCGGCGTCCGCTGTGAAACAGGTGGTGGCGCCATCCAGGTGACCAATGTCTCCGGCTCCCTCCACGCCACGACCTCCGTGGGGGATATCGTCGCCAGTCTGGCGCGCGGCGACATTGCCGCCGACTCCTATGTGTCCACGGGGGCCGGCGACATCACGATTTTCCTTCCCGACGGCTTGGGCCTGACCATCCAGGCCCAGAACCGTTCCCTGGAAGGGCTTCGCAGAATCATCTCCGAGTTCCCCAATGTGACGGTTCGCCGCCAGGGGAGTCTTACCGTCGCCGAGGGCTCCATCAATGGCGGTGGTCCTCTGCTTCGCCTCTCCGGATCGGGTGGTACGATCTACATCAAGCGCCAGGAATAGTCGCGGAGTCGGGAATTGTCAGGGAATGAATCCGAGGCCCAACGCATCCGAGGCCCGACCGCAAGGGAGGGCTTTCGTTCGCACGGCCGCCAAAAAGAGTCATGGTTATCGCGCCCCTTGTTCTCTTCCCTTTCGCGCGGGGACCGGCAGCCCTCCCTTGCGGTCGGGCCTCGGAAGGCCTTGTCGGCCTGCGACCGGCTCCAGGTGCCGAAGCGCCAATCGGCTTTCCGGTGCACTGCCGGGCCATGAGCATCAAACGAGTCTTTGAGCGAAATGAGTGTGCTTTGGTTCATTAGGATCCCGGTGGCCTCCTGCCTGCTCGCCATCGTCTGCGGAGCGACCGCCTTCGCGCAGGCGCGGCCTTCCGTGACAAAGCCGGTCGCCCGATCCCTCGCCGATCCTCGACACCGGAGTTTCCTCGGCGTCGGGGTCCGGGAGATCGACGCGGAGCGGGCCAAGGCGCTCAAGGTTCGGGAGGAGCGCGGAGTGGAGATCCTCAACGTCGAGGAGCAGAGCGCGGCCGCCCGCGCGGGCTTGCTTCCCGGCGACGCTGTGCTTGAATTCAACGGCCAGCCCGTGGATGGTGTCGAGCAGTTCATTCGTCTGGTTCGCGAAACTCCGGCCGGCCGCAACGTGAAGCTTCTGATCTGGCGAAACGGCGCCGCATTGAACGTCTCCGCGGAGATGGGTCAGAAACTGCGCCCCGTTGTTGAACTCGCCGAAGTTCCGTTTGCGGTTATCCCAAAGCCGCCTGAAGTGCGCATCATCGATGCTCCAAGAACCGTACTGTGCTGGCAAAGTTCGGCCTTGGGCATCGAGAGCGAGGCGCTCTCCCAGCAGTTGGCCGAATACTTTGGCGTACGGGAAGGTGTCCTCATCCGGAGTGTGACCAGGGCCTCGATCGCCGACAAGGCAGGCCTGAGGGCAGGCGATGTCGTGGTGCGCGCCGACGACCGCAGGATCGCCAAACCTCAGGATATCGCCGATTTGCTCCGGTCTCCGAGGCACAAGCGGTCACTGGCCCTTTCGATCGTGCGCGATCGCCGGGAATTGAGCCTCACGCTGGTCCTCGAAGACGACTCGTCCGGTTCGCGCTTGCCTTTCTTCAATCAAGCCCGGGCCTGATTCGAGAGCGTCCACGCGCCCATTTGCGCCGTGACGGATACTGCGATAGTCTGGGGTCTCGGAGGGGTTCGTTGTCCGGTCGCGGTCTGATTCTCGCATGCTGGCTTTCCATCTCGGCCTTGGCCTCTCCGATCACCTACCAAGGCGCCGGAGGGGGAATTCCCGATGATGGGCCCGGTGTGTTTTCGTCCGTCATCAGTGTCCCCGATTCCGGTTTCATCGCCGGTGGGCTGAACAACGTAACCGTCCGCCTGATCAATCTCCAGCACACCGCCGTCTCCGACCTGACCGTGACCCTCACACAGGAATCGGTTGGCGTTAGCCGGACGCTGTTCGACCAGGTGGGCTTGCCGGACGACGCCCCTACTGCCGATCTCGATGATGTTTACACGTTCGCCAGCGGAAATACGGGTGACTTCTGGACGACCGCTCTTCTTTTGATCGATACCCAGGTGGTTCCCGGCGATCTCGCGGGTACTCCCGCCAGCTACTATCCCATCAACGCCGGTTCCAACGCCCCCAACGATTTCAGCGCCGCGTTCGCCGGAATCTCGCCAACTGGGAATTGGCGCCTGACCATCACCGACGTCCCCGCCTTCGACTTTGGCACTCTGGAAAGCTGGGAGCTGATTCTCGACATTGAGGCTACACAGGTTCCCGAGCCGTCCTCCACGTTCCTGGTCCTCGGCGGCGCCTGTCTCCTCGCGATCCGACGCTTCCTGGCCTGACTCCCGGGCTACACTAAGGCCATGGCGCGAGTCAGCACCGCGCACGAGCGCTTTTTTCAGTGTTGTCTGGTCGGGCTGGTCGCCTCCGGCTATCTCGCCGTGGCCGGATCGGGTGTGCTCGACCTTCCGACACTTCTTCTTGTGCCCTTCGGCTTGGCGCTTCGCGTCCTCGTAGTGTTCGGCCTTTTGCGCCTCGTCGTTCCGGATTCCGTGGTGGCCGCTCTCACCATTGGGTATTTCGGCTTCTATCCGCTCGATCACCGCTACGTCTCGCGCGATTTTGTCGCGGCGACCATGCACCTGGTCTTCTTCCTGGCTGTCCTCCGGGTCCTGACTGCGCAGCGCGAGCGCGACTATCTGTTCACCGCGGTTCTCTCCGCCCTCGAACTGCTCACCGCCGCGATCGTCACGTTTCAACTCAACTTTTTCGCCTGCCTGGGCGTGTATGTCCTGTTTGCCATCGGCGCCATGGCCAGCGCCGAGATTCGCCGCTCGGCTTCCAGGGCCGGCCATGTCGTGCGCTCTGACGCGCGCTGGCAATTGGCGCCTCGCCTGGCGGTGCTGACCGTTTTCATCACACTCGGCACGCTCGCCCTCACCGGCTTTCTGTTCTTCATGCTCCCCCGCACCGCCAACGCCGCCCTCGGGCATTTGATTCAACGCGGCATGTATCTGCCAGGCTTCTCCAACCGCGTCGCCCTCGGCGAGATCGGCGAATTCAAGCTCGATTCGACGCCTGTCATGCGCGTCCGCTTCTTCACCAGGGACGGCCGATGGGAGACGCGCTGGCGCGGCAGTGCCTTGATCCATTTCGACGGCAGGCAGTGGACCAGCCCCGCCCAAACCGGCGACCTGGTTCGCCTGGAACGCGGGATCGCCAGGCTGGCCGATGCCCGCCAACTTCGCCGCCCTGGCCGGCGGGTCCGCTATCGAGTCGACCTCAAGCCGATCGATTCCGACGCGCTCTTTTTCGCCGGAATCCCCGAACACATCGAGATTAACGCGATGATGCTGCGCCGTACCTCCGAAGGCGGGTACCGCCTCGGGCTCGGCGAAGCCGCCGCCACGCAATATCTCGCCGTGGCGTATTTCGAAAACGAACCCTACGAAACCGGGCTCGACCAGCCGCCGGTTCCCCCGGCCATCGGCGAGCGCTATCTCCAGTTGCCCCCGCTCGACCCACGCATCCCTGCTCTTGGCGCCGATTGGACGCGCGAGGCGCTCACGGCGCTTGGCAAGGCACGCGCCATTGAATCCCGCCTTCGCTCCACTTATGGCTACACGCTCGAAATGCGCGGCAAAGCCTCTGCCGACCCACTGGCGCACTTCCTGTTCGAGCGCCGCCGCGGCCACTGCGAATACTTCGCTTCGGCGATGACCGTTCTCCTTCGGTCCGCGGGGATTCCCGCCCGCATGGCCACGGGATTTCTGGGCGGAACCTTTAACCCCATTTCAGGCCAATACGTCGTTCGCGCCTCCGACGCCCATGCCTGGGTCGAGGCCTTCCTTCCGGGCTGGGGGTGGGCGACCTTTGATCCCACGCCGCCCGACACCAACGCCCCACGGTCCTCCCTGTGGGCGCACATCAACATGTACTTCGACGCGGCCGACACCCTCTGGCAGGATTGGGTCGTTACCTATGATCTGGGCCGCCAGGTGTTGCTTGCCGAACGCCTCGAGCGCGCCGGCCGCGGGTGGCGGTTCGACTGGCAGAGCCGCCTCGACGGGACCGCCAAAGCCGCCCGCCAGGCCAGCGAATGGGCTCGTGAGCACGGCTGGGTCTTCGGGGTTCCCCTGCTCCTCGCGGGCGCTGCCATGTGGTGGGGACCTGGCCTCTGGCGCGCGTTCCAGGTCCGGCGCCGCATCCGTGCGCTCCGCCGCCGCGAAGCCGAAGCCTCCGATGCCACCCTGCTGTATCTCCGGTTTCTCGAGGTATTGCGGCGGAGAGGCTACTCCAAACCCGCCTGGCTCACACCTGCTGAATTCGCGCGCACCATCCGCGTCGAACCCATCGCCCGCGCCGCCGCCCAATTCACCTCCGCCTACCACGAATTGCGATTTGGCGGTAAAGTAGAGGCTGCTCCCCGCCTCACCCTGCTACTCGAAGAACTGGAGCGCCGCGAGTAAACTTGGACCGCGATCGGCATCAGGAGCGAATGGACGCGTTGTCGGAGGCGATTGTTCGCCTTCTGCGGCGCCAGGATCAACTTGAAAACCGCGTTGCCTCCTTTGAGCGCCAACTGCGGGCCCATTCCATCGAACCGGAGGCCGTGCCATCCGCTCAGGCAGTCCCCCAATGGGAGTTGCAACCCTCAGAGCCGCGACCGGAAGGGAGCGGGCCTCCGTCCGAACCGCGACCCACTACTCCTTCTGAGCCGCGACCGGAAGGGAGCGGGCCTCCTTCTGAGCCGCAACCCTCTACTCCTTCTGAGCCGCGACCGGAAGGGAGCGGGCCTCCGTCCGAACCGCAACCCTCTACTCCTTCCGAGCCGCGACCGTCAGGGAGCGGTGGCGTCCCCGCGCCCAGTACGAGGCCAGCCTCTTCCGGCCCGGAAGGCAGCGACGGCCCCTTCGACCTCCCCACTCCTTCTCCCTCTTTCCAACCCGCCGAGCCCGTTCTCGAAACCCGCCTCGGCCTCACCTGGATCAATCGGATCGGCGCCGTTACCGTCCTGTTCGCCGTCGCCTTCTTCTTCAAGCTCGCCGTCGAGAACGAATGGATTGGCGAAAGCGGCCGCGTCGTCCTGGGCGTGTTGGCCGGCTTTGCCTCCATTGCCGCCGGCGACTGGATGTGGAAGCGCGGCCACCAACTGTATGCCCAAGGCGTCTCCGCGCTGGGCATCGGCGTTCTGTACCTCTCGTTCTACGCGGCCTTCGGTTTCTACAAACTCGTCCCCGCCGGATTTGCCTTCGTGATGATGGCCGCTTCGGCGGCGATGGGCGGAGTCCTCGCGCTGCGCTACAACGCCCAGCCCATCCTCGTGATCGGAGCGCTGGCCGCGTATGCCACGCCCATCCTGCTCTCAACCGGAGAGGACCGCCCGTGGGTCTTCTTCGGCTATCTCGCCGTCATCAACGCGGGCGCACTCGCCGCCGCACGCCACCGCGGCTGGATCCCCGCCGAAGCCATCCTCCTCATCGGCACGGCCGGGCTCTACATGGCCTGGTTCGCTGACCGCTTTCGAGCCTCCGACCCCGCGAAACAACTGGTGGCCACGGTATTTGCCGTCATTTTCTCCGCTCTCTTCGCTTCGTCCAACACCCGCATCTTCGCGGCCGCCGCCCAAGCCGCGGGACTCCTGATCCTCAGCCAGATCTGGAAGCACGACCCTACCTCTTTCTTCCTTTTCACCCTCGGCTTGTCGGCTTGCGGACTCGTCATCGCGCAAGTCCGCAACTGGTCCTATCAAGCCCTCGTCACCCTGTCGGCCGCGTTCCTCTCCTACGCCGCGACGTCGTTCAGCTACGAAACGCCGGAACTCCGCATCTTTCTCTTCCTGACGCTGCTCTTTCTGCTCTTCTTTGTGTGGCTGCCGTTCCGCTTTCTGGTCCAGCGGATCGCCGTCGAGTACGCCGACCTGCTGGTGGCCGCCGTCGCCGCTATCGCGTACTTCGCCTCGGTCTTCGCTCTCTTCGACGGCCGCCACAACGCCTATCTGGCGCTGCTTTCGGTCGCACTCGGAGGACTCTACCTGGCGCTCGGATATCAGCTCTGGCAAGTCGAGACCGATGCACTCAAAGACGCGCGCCCAGCCCTGTTGAGCGCGGGCGTCGCCCTCTGCTTTGTCACGCTCGCGATTCCGATCTATTTCAGCGGCTATACCATCACCATTGCCTGGGCCGTGGAAATGGCCGTGCTGGCGTGGGTCGCCACCCGCATGAACGTCGACCGCCTGGTCTGGTCCGCGGCGTTGCTGGGCCTGATGGTGGCAATGCGAGTCTTCCTGGTCGACTCGACGATTTACCTCGATCCCAAGACGACCCTCGCCTTCGGCAACGCCCGATTCCTCGCCGCCCTGATTGCCGCGATCGCCCTCGGCCTCTCGGCCTGGTGGGCCCAGCCCAAGCCGCTGCGCCTTGCTTTCTATCTCGCGGCCCACTCAGTCATGCTGTTCGGGTTGCTGCAGGAGATGATTGAACTCGCCGGCCGGCTGGACGGTCCCTACTCGAGCATCCGTAGCGCCCTCATTTCGCTGACGGTCGCGGCCTATGCTCTTCTCCTGATTGTGGCCGGTGTCGCCTACCGGATGGCGCTCAACCGGATTCTGGGCCTCGGCCTGTTGGCCGTGGTCATTCTCAAACTCTATCTACTCGACGTGTGGATGATGCAACTGGTCTATCGCGTGATCGCCTTCGGCGTGTTCGGACTGCTTTTGCTGGCTACCTCGTTTGTGTACTCCCGCTACCGGGCCTCGATTGAAACCTGGTGGAAACAGGATGGGGACCATGCATAAGCCATCGGGCCCAGCCGCCCTGCTCCTCGCCCTTCCCCTCCTCGCCGCCACCTTCGACTCCGCCTCCTGGAAATACAGCCGCGCGATTGAGGTTCAGCAACCTGACCGCGTACAGGTCGTCCCGATCGATAACGCCGTCTACTCCCACGCCCGCCCCGATCTGGCCGACCTCCGCATCACTCGCAACGGCGAAGAAACCGCCTACGTTCTGGAAACGCTGCGCGAGAAGATCGAACGCCGCGAAATCCGGGGATCCATCCTCAACAAGGCCGTTGTCCCCAATTCCGGCCTTCGTTTTTCCCTCGACTCCGCCAAGGCCGGTCGCCATTCCCGCATCACCTTCACGACTCCGGAAAAGAACTTCCGCCAGCGCGTCAGGATCGAGACCAGCGAGGATGGACAGTTCTGGGTCAAAGCCCGCGAGAACGGCTACATCTTCGACTTCTCCCAGGGCGACACGCACGCCGCGGTTCTCACGGTCGACTATCCCGTCTCGACCGCGCGCTATGTGCGCGCCACCGTTTTCGGTTGGAGCAATACCTCTTCCGTTCAGGACGCCGGACTCGAATACTGGGAACGAATCCCCGCCACTCGGGATATCATCGCGACGCCTACGCCCGAGCGCACCGAAGACGTCAAGACAAGGGCATCCCTGCTGATTCTCGATCTGGCCGGGCAAGTTCCACACGACCAGGTTCGTTTCGATAGCGAGGGCGCGGCTTTTCATCGGGCCGTGGAAATCGAATCGAGCGACGACCGCAAGGACTGGCGCGTCGTCTCTCGCGGCGTGATCTTTCAGGTGGCCGACGAGCGGTCCCTCACTCTGCAGTTCCCGGAGCGGACGGAGCGCTATCTGCGTCTGCGCATTTTCAACGGCGACGACCGGCCCGTGCCGGTGACTCGTGTGATCGTCGAGACCCTGCGCCGCCAGATCAGGATTCCGGCGTTCCCGCTGGGAGGCGGGTACGTGCTCTATTTCGGAAACTCGGGGGCGCGCGCGCCGCAGTATGATCTCGCCGCCGTGATGGCCCGCCAGCAACCGCTCCCGGAAATCACTCCCTCGGTGCGCGAGTGGCAGAGTAACCCCGCCTATGTTCCGCCGGCGGAAGAGCAGAAACCCTGGACGGAGCGCTACCCCGGCGTCTTTTACACGGTCCTGGGGACGGCCGTTGCGGGAATGCTTGTCCTGAC
>JBJXGR010000199.1:0-2650 GCA_046160045.1 Bryobacteraceae bacterium | reverse complement strand
CCAGCAGCACCTCGTCGAACTCGGCCGCGTGCTCGAGCATGTTGTGGCGCGCGAGCTTGGCGGCCTCGAGCATGCCGGGTTCGATCTCGACCTCGCGGAAGGCCTTGCCGCCTTCCTCCTCGTCGGAGAACTCGATCTGCACCATGCGCACCAGGTCGATCAGCCCGCGGAATTCCTTCTCGCCGCCCACCGGGATCTGGATCGGCACCGGGCGCGCGCCCAGGCGCTCGACGATCGAGTGCACGGCCGCTGCGAAGTCGGCGCCGACGCGGTCCATCTTGTTGATGAAGCAAATGCGCGGGACCCGGTACTTATCCGCCTGCCGCCACACGGTTTCCGACTGCGGCTGAACGCCCGCCACGGCATCGAACACCGCGACGGCTCCATCCAGGACGCGCAGGCTCCGCTCCACCTCCGCGGTGAAGTCCACGTGCCCGGGGGTGTCGATGATGTTGATCTGAAAGTTGCGCCAGGCACAAGTGGTGGCCGCCGAAGTGATCGTGATGCCCCGCTCCTGCTCCTGCGCCATCCAGTCCATGATCGCCGTACCCTCGTGCACTTCGCCGAGTTTGTGCGTGCGACCGGTGTAATACAGGATCCGTTCGGTCGTGGTGGTCTTACCGGCATCGATATGGGCGGCGATGCCGATGTTCCTCATGCGCTCGAGCGGTACGGTGCGTGACATATTGATGTTGCGGTCAGCCTTCAGCAGTCAGCGTTCGGCCTTCCGGCTATCCCTTGGTTTGCTTCCGGCCCTTGTTCCTTACCACCGATAGTGGGCGAACGCCTTGTTGGCTTCGGCCATTCGGTGAACGTCATCGCGTTTCTTAATCGCGCCGCCGCGAAGATTGGCGGCTTCGTTGATCTCGTTTGCCAACCGGTCGGGCATGCCCTTCTCCGGACGCGACCGGGCGTTGCCGACCAGCCAGCGGATCGCCAGACTGGTGCGGCGGTTCTGTGGCACTTCGATCGGCACCTGGTAGTTGGCGCCGCCGACGCGCCTCGTCTTCACTTCCAGCAGCGGCTTGCAGTTTTCCACTGCCTTCTTGAAGATTTTGAGGGGATCATCCCCGGAGCGGTCCCGGATCTTGTCCATCGCTCCGTAGAACACCCGCTGGGCCACAGCCTTCTTGCCGTCCCACATCATCGAGCAGATAAACTTCTCCACCAGCGTCGATGTGTACACCGGATCGGCCGGCACCTCGCGAATTTCAGCTTGTCTTCTGCGCGGCATCTTTCACTTACCTTTACGACTTTGGACGCTTGGCGCCGTACTTGGAGCGGCTCTGCTTGCGGTTGGCCACGCCGGCCGTGTCGAGCGTGCCCCGGACCACGTGATAGCGGACGCCAGGAAGGTCCTTGACGCGGCCGCCGCGGATCAGCACGATCGAGTGCTCCTGCAGGTTGTGCCCCACGCCAGGGATATAGGTCGTTACTTCGATCCCGTTCGTCAAGCGAACGCGCGCTACCTTCCGCAGTGCCGAGTTCGGCTTCTTGGGCGTCGAGGTATACACACGGGTGCAGACGCCGCGCCGCTGCGGGCACGACTGCAGGGCCGGACTCGACGTCTTCCATTTGGGCGGTCTGCGGCCCTTGCGCACGAGTTGGTTAAACGTTGGCACGAATCAATCCTCTTGGCGTCTTAAGTTCAATCTCCGGACGCAGCAGGCGCCGGCAAAGAATCTTGAAACATCAGTACGCGCCGCTGGTTCTCGGCTCGATCGAGCCATAACCCGACTGGCGGCAAATCAGAAGCGAAGCTTTTCTCCGGTGAGCCGTACAACCGCCGCGGCTACCGAAGTGCTTCGAGTTGCGAGGGGTTAATGCTTCGGAACGGCCCTTGCTCCAGCGGTCTCCCTACCCGCTGCCAGCCTCGGGGCCGGCTTCCGCTCGGCCCATCGCACACACGACGGGGGTCAACGGAAACAGAAAGCGAATCTCGCCAAACCTTGTTATATTAGCGTGCCTCGGGAGAACTGTCAACCGCGCTTTGACCAGGTTGCAAAACTGCGCACAAACGCCGGATGCATCAACGGCATAGCTGAACCGCATCCCAAAGGCGCGTCAGGCGATCGTCGGGGCCGCCGTTTCGCTGCGCACCAGTCTGCGGTTCCGTTCGTCCCAGCGCCAGTTCACCGACTCCCCCGATAGACGCACGCCGCCGACCCATCGGTCGATCCCGTTCAGCGCAATCTGGTCTTCGTTGCCGATCAGAACCCGGTGCCCGGCCGCCGTGACGCGAACTGCGTCGTTGCGTACCTCGATGAGGGGCGTGCGCGCGTTGCGCAATCGGTCTACGTAGTGCCAGAACACGACATCCCCCATGAAGACCCGCTCTTCCCGGTCCTGCTCGGCGAGAAACAGGTCCTCGTACCGTTGCACTCCCGCGATGGTGACCTCGAGGATCTGCCGCTCCGTCCGCGCCAAACCGTTCTTGAGCGAGGGGAATTGCTCCAGGTGCCGGGCCAGCGCCCCCTTCAGGAGCGGCAATCCCGTGCTGTGCGCGCTGAGGACCCATACGAGTTCCGTCGGGTCCGGGGAGCAGAAGGCCGCCCATGCCTCGCACGCCAGCTTCAAGTCGGCGGACGTGGCTTCCTGCCGTTGTTCGAACAGCGAAGATAGCTGTTCCAGGGTCAGTTGGCCCAAACCC
>JBJXGR010000198.1:0-14750 GCA_046160045.1 Bryobacteraceae bacterium | reverse complement strand
ACAACCAACTTGCGCATGGCTCAGCCCCGCCCCTCCATCACCTCTCGCGCTCTTTCGAACACCGCGGTAAACATGTCTTCGGTGAGCCGGCCGGTCTGCGTGTTCTGCTGGCTGGGGTGATAGGAGGCCAGCAACACGGGCTGGCCTTTGGCCACGCGGTGCTCGGCCGCGTGCGCAAAAGCGAGAGCCGCGGCCGACTGGATGATGCCGCGATCGCGCAGAATGCCCAGGTAGACGTCGAACGCCACCTTGCCAAGTGCGACCACCACCCGGACGTTCGTCAATAAGTCCAGTTCTCTTTCCAGGTATCCGCGGCAGGCGCGGATTTCGTCCGGGGCCGGCTTGTTGTCCGGTGGAGCGCAGTGGATGGCGGCGGTGATGTAAACGGACTTCAGGTACAGGCCGTCGTCGCGATGCTCGCTGGTGGACTGCGACGCGAACCCGGTGCGGTGGAGGACGCGGTAGAGGAATTCGCCTGAGCGATCGCCGGTGAAGACGCGGCCCGTCCGATTGGCTCCGTGCGCTCCGGGGGCGAGCCCGACGATGAGCAGGCGCGCTTCCGTGTCGCCGAATGACGGAACGGGCTTGCCCCAGTATTCCCATTCGCGATAGGCCCGCCGTTTGATGCGCGCGACCTCCTCACAATGCGCGATCAGTCGAGGGCAGCGGCGGCATGCCGTGATTTCGCCGGCGAGAACGGCAAGCGGCGACATTCGCTATTCCGCGATGGCGACAGCGTCGATTTCCAGGCGTGCGTCGCGCGGCAGGCGGGAGACCTCCACCGTCGCGCGCGCGGGCGGTTCCGCTGTGAAGAACTGTGCGTAGACCTCGTTCATCACCGCGAACTCGGCCATGTCTTTCAGATAAACGGTAGTGCGGAGCACCTTCGAAAGATCCGAGCCGCCGGCTTCGAGAATAGCCTTGAGATTCTCCAGCACCCGGCGGGTCTGCTCGGCGACGCCGCCTTCGACAATCTGGCCGGTCGCCGGGTCGAGCGGAATCTGGCCGCTCACAAACAGCAGGCCGTTCCAGGCGATCGCTTGCGAGTACGGTCCGATGGCCTTGGGGGCGTGGTCGGTGTGGATGGTGCGCTTCATGGGTGAGTTTCTATTGTAATGGCGCGGCGGTCCGTTCTGGATGCTCTGCCGCGCCGGGGTGCGGATCGAAGCCGGTCTCCTTGTCGCCGGCGATTCGTCCGTGCATACTGCTTATTGAGCGATTCCTCAGTCGATAATCGGTTAGTTCGCGGACGAATGATGCGTCGAGTCAAAGATATCCTGCTGGCCGTTCTGCCGATCCTGCTTGCAGGGCCCGCTAATCTGACCGCTCAGTCGTACCGGCTGTATGGTCTGAATTTCAGCCCGTACCTGGACGGGCAAAGTCCGGACCTTGGGACCCGGATCAGCGAGGCCCAGATCCGGCAGCGGCTCGCCATCATCGCGCCGGACACCCGGTGGGTTCGGACCTTCGGTGCAACCGATGGGCTCGAGAACGTTCCGCGGATCGCTCGGGAATTCGGGCTTCAGGTCGCGATGGGGGCTTGGCTCAGCGCGGATCTCGCTACCAACGAGCTCCAACTGGCGGCATTGATTGCCGCCGCCAGGGATGGGTACGTGGATCTCGCGATCGTCGGGAGCGAGGTCCTGCTGCGGCACGATCTCACGGAGCAGCAACTCATCGGCTATATCAACCGCTTCCGGCAGCAGGTTCCCGGCGTCCCGGTGACGACCGCCGACGTGTATAGCGAACTCCTGTCCCGGGCGGCGCTGCTTTCCGCAGTCGACGTGGTTCTTGCGAACTACTACCCATACTGGGAGGGCGCCTCGGTTGATGTCGCGGTCGCGGTGCTGCACGGGTGGCACCAACTCGTGCGCGCGGCGTCGGGCGGCAAGCCGGTGATTGTTTCGGAAAGCGGCTGGCCGAGCGCCGGGAATACCATCGGGTCCGCGGTGCCCTCCGCATCGAATGCGAGCGCCTTCTTTCTGAACTTCGTGAGCTGGGCGCGAGCCAACGGCACTCCCTACTTCTACTTCGAGGCTTTTGATGAATCCTGGAAGGCCGTGTATGAAGGCCCGCAGGGGGCAGCGTGGGGAATCTGGGATAAGAACGGTGTCTTAAAGCCCGGAATGCAGGCTGCATTCAATGGCAATACCGTCCCCGATAACTGGAGTGGAAACGCCCTTCCCGGAGGACCGGGCACTCCCTCACTGGACTTCACCTTTGTTACTCCTTACGGCTCCACGGCGAAGCTCGAAGGACAGGCATGGCACGTTGCGCCGGCGCAGTTCCGCGTGGTGGTGTTTATTCAGGTGTCCGCACAGTGGTGGACAAAGCCCTTTCAGAACCAACCCGTGACGCAGTTGCTGCCGGACGGCTCGTTTCAAACCGCCATCGTGACTGGAGGTTTCGACCAGCAGGCGACGCGGATCATCGCTTTCCTGATTCCAAACAGCTACACTCCTCCCCTTCTGCTGGGCGCCGCGTCGATTCCCCAGGAATTGTATGTCAACGCCGCTGCGTATCGGGATGTCACGCGCACCCCCGCCAGCATCAGCGGCCGGGTCACCGATTCGTTCGGCATCGGTGTGAAGGAAGTTACCCTGGAGTTAGCCGGTCCCGTGGCGCTGCGAACGACAACACAGGCGACGGGAGATTATTCCTTCTACGATCTGACGGCAGGCGCAAACTACACCGTCACGCCCTCGCGACCCGGGTTTCGATTTCAGCCCGTCTCGGCAAGTCTGGCCAATGTGACCGGCGGTGCCGGCCAGGATTTCTCTGCGTCCAGCCTGCCCGCCCCTCCTACGCTCGTGTACCCGCCCGATGGCTCGACGGGTATCCCGTCGACCGCGACACTGACCTGGACTGCCGCCTTCCCGGCAGCCGGATACGATGTTCAATTAGGCCCCTCCTTACCGCCGCCGTACGTAGGCAGTACAGCGGGAACCGTCTACTCGACCCCTTTGGTCCCAGGGACGAAATACTACTGGCGCACTATCGCGAAGAACACCAGTGGGACCAGCCCCTCACCCATTTGGTCGTTCACCACGAGCCCGGCGGATGGCATCGCTCCTTCCTGCGTGATCACGGCGCCCACGGCCAATGCGACGTTCACCACCAACGCGAGCAGCATCACCCTGTCGGGCACATGCACCGATAACACCGGCGTCACCCAAGTCACCTGGGAGAATGACCGCGGGGGGAGAGGGGTGGCCGCCGGGACCGCCACTTGGACCGTGGGACCCATAGCACTCCTGCCCGGCGTCAACGTCGTGACGATCAGGGCGACCGACACTGTGGGCAACCAGGGTGCGGATGTCATCACGGTGGAATACCGGCCTACTCAAGGTGCGGCTCTGCGGTTTGTTGCCGTGACGCCCTGCCGGCTGATGGACACTCGCGCCGGCCAGGGCAGGAGCGGGCCGTTTGGACCCCCGATCCTGGAAGCCGCACAGACGCGAACCGTTCCGGTTCCTCAAGGTGCATGCGGGATCCCGGCCACGGCGAGAGCGTATTCGTTGAATTTCACCGTCGTCCCCTCAGGCCCCTTGTCTTTCCTGACGACATGGCCAGTGGGGCTGTCCCAGCCGTTGGTCTCCACGCTGAATTCGTTTGAAGGCCGGGTGGTTGCCAACGCGGCGCTGGTTCCCGCCGGTGTGGGCGGATCGATCCAGGTCTTCGTCACGGATCGAACGGAGGTCATCGTCGACGTAAACGGCTATTTCGTCGAACAGTAATGTTGCCTGGCCCAGAGCACTGGCCAGGCAATGAAGAGGTCACCCGAGCCCAACCGCAAGGGAACGGGCTCACCCTGAACGACACCATTTGCCGCCCACCACCCGCTGGACTTGGATGACACGCTGACTGGATGTGGACATATCCTTGCTTCCGCCATTGTCGGTTGCAATCATGGGTTCAAGTTCAAGTGTACGGCTGCTTTTCGCCGCACTCTGTCCCGTGGCAAGAGAGGGTATATGAAGCATACTTTCTTTTTCCTGACCGTGGGCGTAGTCCTGAGTTGTTCTTCGACCATTACGAGGGCTCAGGTTGTCCCCGACTCGATGCCGGGAGTTGAGTCGAGACCTGCCGCGCTGACGGCGGATGCGTCGCCTCTCCCTCGCACGATTCAACACTCCTTGAAGCTGCCCCAGCGGACGGTTCGCCTGGCTGCTCCGGTCGACGAGTCTCGAATGGCTCGAGAGCGAGACGCGGCCGGGATCGACCGGCGGCGGGTGATGGGCGTCAACCGCGACCTGCCGCCAGACGCGATGGAATCGGGCCGTTGGGAAAACACGCCAAGCGGAGAACGGGTCTGGCGCCTGCTCCTGCAGTCCCAAGGGGCAAAGGCCATCCGCATTCATTTCACGCAATTCGATGTGGGTGCCGGGAGCCTATGGCTCTTTGCGCCAGGCGAGCAGGAGCGGCGCGCCGTCGTTGGGCCCTATTCGGGCAAGGGCCTGATGGGCGATGGCGAATTCTGGTCTGCGGCCGTGTTTGGCGATACGGCCGTCGTCGAGTATCTGCCCGCGAACGGTGTGGAGCACGTTCCCTTTCGCATCGCGGGGATCGTCCATCGATTCGCGGCTCCGCCGGGCGAGGCGCCACCTCCGTCTCGATCGCCCGGCCTGGGACTGGCGGCCCAAACCTCGACGCTTCCGCCCCGCCTCGGCCCGCTGGCAGCGGCTGCAGACCGTGCCGCGTTGGCGTGTCAGTTGGATGTCAGTTGCCATTCCTTGGGGACACTGGCTGCTCGGGCCGTCGCCCAGATCGATTTCATCGACGGGGGATATGAGTTCATCTGTACGGCGTTCCTGATCAACACCCGCTCGGGTAGTCAGGCTCCGTATCTCCTCACCGCCAACCATTGTGTGTTTAACCAGTCCATTGCGGCTACGGTCAACGTCTATTGGAACTACCAGACTCCCTACTGCAACGCTCCATCTCCTTCGCCGCCGCTGCCTCAGACGAGCGGAGCTGATTACATCGCCGGATCTCCAACCCCTCCGCTGTATGCTCCCATCGATAGCGCACACCTCGACGTGACTCTGCTGCGCCTGCGTTCAGCGGCGCCCTCCAATGTCTACTTCCTCGGATGGAACATGGCAAGGCAGAATTCGTCGACCTCGCTGGCCGTCATCGGTCACCCCGCGGACAGTTCCGGCAAGGAGTTCAAACGCGTTGCGTTGGGACGGGTTTTTGGTTACCCGGACTGGCCGGCGTTTCGGCTGGAAATCATATCAGGTCTGGTCGAACCGGGATACTCGGGCGCCCCGGTTCTCCTCGGTTCCGATCAGGTCACCGGCCTCGCGAGCGCGGCATACGGTTTCAACACTTGCCACGACTCCAATCGTCTCTTCGGACCCTGGTTTGTTGACATGTATCCGGTCATCAGCCCTTGGCTCGAGGACTGCACGTTTTCGGTCACCCCCACAACCATCAACGTCCCGGCGTCGGGTAGCTCTGGGAATATCGATGTGGTCACAGGAAGTGGCTGTTCTTGGGGAGCCTACGAATCTCTTGACTGGGCCTCGCTTACAAACGGCGTCACCCGCAGTGGAAACGGTTCTGTGGGGTATACGGTGGCCGCGAATCCCGGCGCTCAGCCGCGTTCCGGGACGTTGACGGTAGCCACGCGGACAGTCACAGTGAACCAGGCCGGAACGGCTTCCGGACCTTGCGCGACTTCCGTGAACCCTGCTGCGACGACCATCGACGCCGCAGGCGGCGTCCGGGCGTTCTACGTCACCGCGTCCGCGGGATGCACCTGGACTGTGAGCGCCGGGTGCAACTGGCTTCCCGTTCCAGCCGGTTCGGGCGCTTCCGGCAGCGGGCTCTTCACACTTTCGGTTCCACCGAACGGGTCGGCGGCCACACGCTCGTGCGTGCTGCAATCGGGTGGACAAACTGCCACCATCACGCAGGCTGGGACGAGCACCCCGCCATCGATCCCTGCCCCCGCGACGAAAGGTCCGTTCCGGTTCGTCGCGGTCACGCCGTGCCGGATTATGGACACTCGCGTGGATTCGGGCAAGACCGGCCCGTTCGGTCCGCCGGCTTTCCAGGTCCACGAGACGCGGTCGATTCCCGTGGTCTCGAGCTCCTGCGGCGTCCCCGCGGCGGCGCGCGCCTATTCGCTGAACATCACGGTCGTGCCCGCCGGCCCTCTCGGCTATCTCGCGGCGTGGCCGGCCGGATCGGGCCAACCCCTCGTTTCGACGCTGAACTCTTTCGATGGGCGTATTGTGGCCAACGCGGCCATTGTGCCCGCCGGCGCCGATGGGGCTGTCAGCCTGTTTACCACTGACCGCACCGACATTGTGATCGATATCAATGGATATTTTGCCCCCTGATCTTCGGTATAGCGGCGGCAAACTGCAGACGGGCGATCAATCACCGATCTGCTGTTGTGCGCGCTCAGCGCCGTGAGCGCCGGCGGCTCGGCTGGCATACGGCTGATGCCCTCCTTGTGCGCCTCTAATTCAGTCCCACTTGCCAGCGTCGAATAGATTGCAGTTGCTTCTCGATATCTTCCCGGTCCGAAGCGTTCGGCGCAAGTTCCAGGTACCGCTGAAAATCGGCCCGGGCTTCGCCGATGCGCTGGAGATGGAGATACACCAGGCCGCGCTGCTTGTACTCGTCGGGTGACGCAGGGTTCGCGTCGAGCAGCAGATTGAGAACCTGCAGCGCCTTGCGATCGGCCCGGCGGGCAAAGTAGATGCCGCGCAGATTATTGATCATCCGGGCGATGATCTGACGCTTGCCGACCGGAGCCAGCACGGACCCATCGAATTGCACCGACCCGCCCGAGGCCGTCCGCGCCAGATCCATGCAACCGGATAAATCGAGCAGGCGGCCATCGTGGAACGGATCGATGTAGGTGGAGTAGGCGCCATCGTCGTAGCGCACGACAAAATGGCCCGGCAGCCCGATGCCCGCCACAGGCTTGGCCAGGCGCCGCGCAATCTCGATGTAGACCACCGACAGGGTGATGGGAATCCCCGTGCGGCGCGTCATGACGTCGTTCAGGCAACTGTTTGCCGGATTGTAGTAGTCCTCCGTGTTCCCGCGGAAGCCGAGTTCGCGGAACAAATACTCGTTCATCGCGAGTACGCACGACCTGCCGTCCGTGTAGGGAGTGATCCTCCGGGCCAGTTCGGCGGCGCGGTCATCCAGTTCATTCACGTATTGGTCGACGGGAAGGGCGGGGTATTCGATGGAGGCCAGCAGAAGCGCCGCGCGGTCGAGTTCGATGTCGTCGCTCCGGCCGGCGAGCAGGTCGGATAGCTCTCGCACTGTGCCGTAGAATAGCACTTCATGCGCAATCGGCTCTCGTTGGCGGCGATGGCGGCCGTGCTCCTGCTCTCTCACGCTGCCGCCCAGCCTGTCGAACTGGAACTGCCGCGCGGAACGACGATCGGCGGAGCCGACCGCGCTGGCGATTGGATTGCCGTATGGGGCGATCGCTGCCTGTTGACCACGGTAAGGGCGCCACGCTGGACGGTTGTTCGAGCCCCTTCGAAACCGGGGTTCGGCGAGGGAGGCTGCCTGGCCGACGTCGACGGAGACGGGCGGCCGGACGTCATCGTCCAGGAGAGCGGCGGAGGATTGGTGTGGTTCCAGGCGCCGGCTTGGACTCGGCGAGTGATCGACGGCGGCGCCGATGCCGCCGATGTCCGGTTTACGGCCTTCGACGGTAGGCGCGGCGCGGTGACGATCCATCGCGGTGGGCAGATCCGTTTCTACCAGGTCTCCCCACGCTTCGATGAGGCCTGGCCGTCACGCGACCTGTACTCCTTCTACAGTGCGTCCCGTCAGGGAGGATTGTTATTCACCGACGTCGACGGCGATGGACGACAGGATGTGATTGCGGGCAACTACTGGATGCGCAACCCGCCGGAGTTCGACCTCCCGTGGCGATTGTTCGCCATCAAGTTATGGTCGGACCAGTCGCTCTCGGCCCTCACGCGATTCGCCCTCTTCGCCAATGGCGACCTCGCGGCGGCGCAGCGGAGCCTCTCGCCTGGGCGTTTGGCCGTGTATCACAAGCCGGCAGACCCGCGAGACTTGTGGGCCGAGGATCTGCTGGCGGACGATCTCGACAAGCCCGCAACCCTCCTGACCGCCGGCGTGAAGGGGGACGGACAGGAGGACGTGGTCGCCGCCGAAAGCGGGCCGAAGGGCCGGGTGTTCGTGTTCGCGCGAGGGCGGCGAGAACAGGTGGCCTCGGGAATCCCGATCGTACGGGCCTGGCTCGACGGGCGCGAGTTGCTGGCCGTGACGCAGCAGGGTCTGGTTCGAATTCCCTTGCAGCGTTCCCAGCCCTAAGCTGACCGCTGACGGCTCACTTCACCTGTTCGTCTTTTTCCACCTTGCCGTCGCGAATGTGGATGATGCGGTGGGCGTACTGCGCGATGTCGTGCTCGTGCGTGACGAGGATGATCGTGTTGCCCTGGCGAAACAGCCGTTCAAACAGGCCCATGATTTCCACGCCGGTGGCGCTATCGAGGTTGCCGGTGGGCTCGTCGGCGAGCAAAATCGAAGGGTTATTCACCAGCGCCCGGGCAATGGCAACGCGCTGGCGCTGGCCGCCGGACAATTCACTCGGCTTGTGATACATGCGCGGTTCAAGGTCGACCTGGCGAAGAGCCAGTTTGGCCCGATCCTCGCGTTCGCGCGAGGGCATACCCGAATAAATCAGCGGCAGTTCCACGTTGTGGAGCGAAGTCGCGCGAGCCAGCAGGTTGAACGTCTGGAAGACGAACCCGATCTCCTTGTTGCGGATGTGGGCCAGTTCGTCGTCGGTCATATCGCTGACCAGGCGGCCGTTGATGTAATAATCGCCCTTGCTCGGCGTATCGAGGCAGCCGATCAGGTTCATCAGCGTGGACTTGCCCGAGCCCGAAGGACCCATGATGGCGCAGTACTCACCCCGGCGGATCGTGATGTCGACGCCTGCCACGGCATTGATCTCCTGGTCGCCCATGATGTAGGTCTTCCAGAGATCGAACGTCCGGATGACGATGCCGTCCTTCTTCAACTGCTCGCCGCGCTCGATCAGTTCCGCCGCTGCCCGTGCCATGTGACCTTACCCCTCGCTCTTCGTTGCCTGCTTGTTGTCAATCTTAACCCGCGTCTCGTTGCGAATGGTGCGAATGATCTTGTAGCTGCCGGTGACGATCTCGTCGCCTTCCTTCAGCCCGCTCACAATCTCGATTTCGGTCGCCCCCGTAATCCCTGTCTCGACTTTGCGGAAAGTAACGCGTTGTGCGTTGATCACAAAGACACCCTGCATCTCTTCCCTACGAGCTTTCAGTTGCTCGGCCGTCAGATTGGACGTATCCGGCTCCTTACCGTTCTTGAGGGGCTCCAGATCGCCCTTCTTGCGCAGCGTGAGCGCCTGAATGGGCGCCGTGACGGCATTCTTGCGGGTCGCTGTCACGATTCTCGCGGTCGAGGAGAGGCCGGGCCGGATCTCCTCCGGTGGATCGTCCAGCGCGATCACGACCTTGAAATCCTTCGCTTCCTGGCTGGAAATCGTGCTTTGCGACGCCGCCAACCCGGTCGAGCGCAGGATGGCCGTATTCCCGATCTCGATCACATGGCCGCGAAACACGCGGTTGGGAATCGCGTCGATGGTCACTTCGGCCGGTTGATCGAGCTTGACGTTGACGATGTCCGTCTCGTCCACCTTCACTTCCGCCGTAATCAGCGACATGTCGGCGATCGTCATGATCAGGCTTCCCGGCGTGTTCTGAATCCCGGTGACGACGGTTTCGCCAACGCGCACCGGCAGGTTGGTCACCATGCCATCGAGCGGAGCCACGGCGAAATGTTTCTCCAGTACGTCGTTGACGCGCGTCAGGATCGCCTGGCTCTGCACCACGCGCCGCTGTGCCGCGGACAGGCGCGCGGCGGCTTCCTGTCGGCTGGCGCGCCAGCCCACCACCCGGGACTCGGCTTCGCGAAGCGCGGCCTGCTGGGCCGCGAACGCGGCCTTGTATTGCTCGTACTCGCGCTGTGCGATCAGCTTTTCGTTGAAAAGCTTCTCGCCCCGTTCCACATCCAGGCGCGTCTTTTCGAGATCCGCCTTCACGCGGTCGACGGTGGCCTGCAACGTCGCCAGATTGTCATCGGCGGACTTGACGGCCGCTTCGGTCGCGGCCGAATCGGCCTGCGCCGAACTCAGCGCCGCTCGCTGGGCATTCACATCCGCTTCCGGCTGGATGGACTCCAGCTTGGCCAGCATCTGCCCTTTTCGGACGCGATCGCCCTCTTTCACCAGGATTTCGGTGATGCGGCCCATCGCGTTCGCGCCAATATTGACGTAATTTCGCGGCTTGATTTCGCCGGAAGCCGTCACCGTAGCGGCCAGATCCTGCCGGAGAATCCGGCCGGTTTGCACCGTGACCACCCCGCGCTGGCTATATTTGTAGCCTCCAAAGCCGCCGGCGCCGGCCAGGATAGCCACACCCATCCCTGTCAGGATCTTCCATTTCAGTTGCACGGGACACGGCTCCAGCGTTTAGATACGGGTGATGCCGGCGGAAGGTTCACTTTCTTTCAATCGTAGCACGCGCGTTTTCGAGCGCCCCGCGCTCTCATATGCAATGACTACGGGCGTTGCAGCCAGGTTACGCGCGTGGGTTGGGTGTACTGGTCGCACTGGATGCCGTCGGTGACGCCTGAAGCCACCAGCGCGCAGGCGTTTGTCTTCGCCGTCCGCAGCGCCTGCATCTCGGTCTCGGCCGATGCCGTCCGGCAGGTCGAGCGGCCCTGAAAGTCCATGCAGACCTCGACCCGGTAACCCTGCACCTGCATTGTGGAGTACACGACCATGCCAATCACGGCAAGGACGAAGGCGATTCCGAGCATGACGGTCTTCTTCACAGAAAGAAGTTCCCCATTTTCCGGAATTTCTCGTAGCGATGGGCTACGAGTTGTTCGCCGGTCAACGGTTCGAGTTGGTCGAGCGACCACCGCAGAGTCTCCCGTACCGACGCGGCCGCGGCATCGTGATCGGTTTGCGCGCCTTCCTCGGGTTCGGGGATGATACCGTCGATCAGGCCGTATTCCAGCAGTTCTTCGGCGGTCAGCTTGAGCGCGCCGGCGGCCGCCTCCGCCCGTGCGGCGTCGCGATAGATGATGGCGGCGCAACTCTCCGGGGAGATCACGCTATAGACGGCGTTCTCCAAAAGATAGACGTAGTTGCCCACGCCCAGGGCGAGAGCGCCGCCGCTACCGCCTTCGCCAATGCAGATGCAGATAACCGGGCAAGCCAGGCGAGCCATCTCGCGCAGGTTCCGGGCGATCGCTTCCGCCTGGCCCCGCTCTTCCGCGTCTATGCCTGGATAGGCGCCGGGCGTGTCCAGCAGGGTGACCACCGGGCGGCTGAACTTCGCGGCAATCTGCATGACGCGAATCGCCTTGCGGTAGCCCTCCGGCTTCGGCATCCCAAAATTGCGGTACAGCTTCTGCTTGGTGTCACGGCCTTTCTGCTCGCCCACCACCATCACCGGGCGTCCCTCGAAGAAACCCGAACCTGCGACGATGGCCGGGTCGTCGCCGAACGATCGATCCCCGTGGATCTCCTGAAAATCGGTGATCAGGCGCTCGATGTAATCGAGCGAGTGCGGCCGTTTGGCGTGACGGGCGAGTTGGACGCGCTGCCATGCCTTGTTGGCCGGCGTGGGGGACCCGGGGGGGACGGGCTGATCAGGTGACATCTTGTATGACTAAGTCGCGAGCACTTCCAGAGCATCGGCGCCGCACAGGCGCTCGATCTCCTTCCGGAACTCGCGATCGGGCCGGACCTTGGCCGGAATATCCAGGATAACGGAAAAGTTCCTCGCGAGTTCGAGCCGGAAGCGAACCTCCGTGTCGCCGGGCTTGCGGCCGAACAGATCGTGAAGGGACTGCGCCCGGTCCACTTCGCCGTTGCGGCCCAGCCAAACGCGGATCGAGATCAGCGAGGGCAAGGGGACCCGGGCCACATCGAGGGGCACGATTTCCTGAACCGAGATCTTCGGGGCGGCGTTTTCCTCAGGCAGCACGAGACCCCGGACCAGCACCGCCTGGTCTTCGACCAGCGACGGAGCGAGGCGCTCATATTGCGTGGTGAAGACCATCATTTCAATGCTTCCGCCGCGGTCTTCCAATTGCATCGACGCCCAGGGCTTCCCTTCCCGGTTGCGCCGCCGCTGGATGCCGGTCAGGACGCCGCAGATCGCGACCTCCTTGCTCCTCTCCAGGCCCTCCAGCGTACCCGAGTCGTGGCTGGCCAGTTCCGTGACTTTATCGGCGTAGTCATCCAGCGGATGGCCGGTGACATAGAACCCGATCATCTCCTTCTCGCCCGCCAGCTTTTCCTTGGGAGTCCAGTCGGGAACATTCGGCAGCCGCGGCTCGGCATGCTCCTCGCCGGCCATCAAGTCGCCAAACAGCCCTTCCTGGCCGCTCAGGCGGTCGCGCCAGGCGCGCTGGCCGCTCTCGATGGCCGAGTCGATCACGGCGAACATCTGCGCTCGCGTGCCTTCGAGCGAGTCCATGGCGCCTGCCCGGATCAGGCTTTCGATCACCCTCTTGTTGACGGCGCTCAGGTCGACCGTCTCCGCGAATGCGTAGATGGACTTGAAGCGGCCGCCGGCGCGGGCGGCGACGATCGCCTCCACCGCGTTCTGTCCGACATTTTTGACCGCGCCCATGCCAAAACGAATCGCATCTTTCGCCGGCGTAAAGTTGAAGTCCGACGAGTGCACATCGGGCGGCAGCACGGTGATGCCCATGTCCCGGCACTCGTTGATGTACTTGACCACCTTATCCGGCTTGCCGGTTTCCGAGGTCAGCAGCGCGGCCATGAACTCGACCGGATAATGCGCCTTCAGATACGCGGTGACGTAGGCGACGTAGGCATAGGCGCACGAGTGGGACTTGTTGAAGCCGTATTCGGCGAACTGCGCCATCAGGTCGAACAGCCTCTCGATCTTCTTTTGCGGGTAGCCGTGGGCCGTCGAGCCGCGCACGAAGCGCTCGCGCTGCTTGGCCATCTCTTCGGGCTTCTTCTTGCCCATGGCGCGGCGCAACATGTCGGCCTCGCCGAGCGAGTAGCCGGCCAGCTTTTGCGCGATCTGCATCACCTGCTCCTGGTAGAGCATGATGCCGTACGTCTCGTCGAGCAACTCCTTCACGTCGGGAATGTCGTAGGTCACCTGCTTCCGGCCGTGCTTGCGGTCGATAAAGTCGTCGACCACGCCCCCCTTGATGGGCCCGGGGCGGTAGAGCGCGTTCAACGCCGTCAGATCTTCGATCCGCGACGGCTGGTAGCGCCGCAGGATGTCTTTCATGCCCTCCGATTCGAACTGGAAGACGCCGGAGGTGTATCCGTCGGAGAAGATCTTGTAGCTCTTCGGGTCGTCGAGCGGCAGTTGTTCGAGATCGATGCGGACGCCGCGGTACTTCTCGATCAGCTTCACCGCGTCGTCGATGATCGTGAGGGTGGTCAGGCCGAGAAAGTCCATCTTCAGCAGCGATAGCTTCTCCAGCCCGGACATGTCGTACTGGGTCACGATTTCGTCGCGGTTGGTGCGATACAGGGGAACGAGGTGTTTCAGCGGTTCCGGCCCGATGACGACGCCGGCGGCGTGGACGGAAGCGTTGCGCGCCAGTCCTTCGAGCTTGAGAGCGACGTTCAGAATCTCGTCGACGCGGGGGTCCTTCTTCGCGGCTTCTCCAAACCCCGGTTCGGCGGCGATCGCTTCCTTCAGCCCGATATTGAGCACGTTGGGGACGAGTTTGGTGACCTTCTCGACGTCCTGGAAAGGAAGATCGAGCACCCGGCCGACGTCCTTGATGGCCGCGCGGGCGGCGAGTGTGCCAAAGGTGATGATCTGCGCCACCTGCTCGCGGCCGTACTTTTCGGTGACGTATTGAATCACCTCGCCGCGGCGGCGGGTGCAGAAGTCGATGTCGATATCGGGCAGGCTGATGCGCTCCGGATTCAGGAAGCGCTCGAACAGCAGGCCGTACTGCAGCGGATCGACGTCGGTGATCTCCATCGCGTAGCTCACCAGGCTGCCGGCGGCCGAACCGCGGCCCGGCCCCACCGGGATCGATCGCGACTTGGCGAACCGGATGAAGTCCCAGACGATCAGGAAGTAGCCGGAGAACTGCATCTGCTGGATCATCTGGATCTCGCGCTCCAGCCGTTCGATATACTCCGGGATCGCGTGCTTCAGGGCGCCGGCGGCGCGCATGGCCTCCAGGCGTACCCGCCGTTTCTCAAAGCCCATCCGGGCGACATACGCGAAGTAGGTGTCGGCGGAGTGCTCCGCCGGCACGTCGAACCGCGGGAACGGTTCTTTGACTTTCTCGAGCTTGACCCGGCAGCGCTGGGCAATGTCGAACGGGCGGTTGACGGCGTCTTCCACCTCGCCGAACAACTGCATCATCTCGGCGCGGGTCTTGAGGTAGAACTCCGGGCGGTCCCAATGCATGCGGTTGGGGTCGCTCATGGTCTTGCCGGTCTGGATGCACATCAGAATTTCATGCGCCCGGGCATCGTCGCGCTGGAGGTAATGCGAGTCGTTGGTGGCGACGAGCGGGATGCCGGTTTCCTGCGACAGGCGGTTCACCAGGGGGGTCAGGCGCTTGTCGGCGTCGAGGCCGTGGTCCTGGATCTCGAGGAAGAAATTGTCGGGGCCGAAGATATCGGTGTAGGTATAGGCCAGGCGGCGGGCGTCTTCGAACCGGTCGGC
>JBJXGR010000197.1:0-9041 GCA_046160045.1 Bryobacteraceae bacterium | reverse complement strand
CTCCGGTCAGCGCTGACCGGAGAAACCACATGGGCGCTCGCATTCGGCGGTGCGACCTGGTTTCAATCCACTCCGGTCAGCGCTGACCGGAGAAACGAGGCAACACATCGCTACGAGTGGCGCGGGGAGTTTCAATCCACTCCGGTCAGCGCTGACCGGAGAAACTTCCCCGGTTGTCTTGACCGCGTCGCCGTGCTTGTTTCAATCCACTCCGGTCAGCGCTGACCGGAGAAACGGCGATGTCGTTGTTACCTGGACCGGATCGAAGTTTCAATCCACTCCGGTCAGCGCTGACCGGAGAAACAGAGCCTACAGCGATGGCGATCGAGGCAGGTCAGTTTCAATCCACTCCGGTCAGCGCTGACCGGAGAAACGCCATAGAGCCCGATGGAACGCTGCTACTGCTGGTTTCAATCCACTCCGGTCAGCGCTGACCGGAGAAACCCGCCGGCCGATCCGACCACTACCTCATAAGTCGGTTTCAATCCACTCCGGTCAGCGCTGACCGGAGAAACGCCCATAGCCAACGGGAAGTGGCTGCTGGCGCTGGTTTCAATCCACTCCGGTCAGCGCTGACCGGAGAAACTCCTCCAGCCTAACTATTGTACTTCCAGCGACTTGCCACACATGTTGCGCGAACCTGACCCTTCCATGCACGCTTGGAGTTCCGGTTCTGACGGTGCTCCTTTCGTTTGAACCGTTTGGCGACCCGCGAAAGCCTAGGCCCTTCCCCTCTCACTGGATGTTCGCGGTCAGACAATGAGCGGAGCCTCCAAATCGATTGGCTGGCCCACCCCATGATGCTCGATGTGTTTCTTCGCCGACTCGTCAAGAAAGTAGAATCGAAGACTGTCTTTGCCGGCACTGAACTCACGCAGCAGCCGCGATCGTAACACCACCCAGTCGCTCTCGCGCAGAACGCATTCAAAAACAGACTTCTGGACCCGTTGCCCGAAGTCCTTGCACGCCTGAGCTACCCGCCGGAGGCGCCGCCGGCCCTCCTTCGTTTCGGTATTCACATCATAGGCGACCACAACCAGCATGTTTCCTCACCTCAAACTGCACGGAATGTACTCGGCGCACTCTCCCCGGATGACTCGAGACAGAACCCGGGCCTGGACGTGAGCGAGCATGCCGGCCCGGACGGTCTGCCCCAGCAGCGGATGAGTCACCAGCTCTTGCTTCCGTTCCTGCCACCCCGAGATGACCTCGCGCCGCGCCTTTTCGTGGATTTCCACAGCGCCGCCCTCGCGAACGTCGAAATCGGTTCGAGTGAGTTGGCGTCGATTCACCAGGGTCAGTGCGAGCCGGTCCGCCAGAAGCGGACGGAATTCCTCCATCAGGTCGAGTGCCAGCGATGGCTTTCCGGGGCGGTCCGCGTGCAGAAACCCGACGTTCGGATCGAGCCCGGCGCTGGTGAGCGCGGCGTGGCAATCGGCGAGCAGCAAGGCGTACAGGTACGACAGCAGCGCGTTCATCGGGTCCAGCGGCGGACGGCGGCTTCGTCCCTGCGGCGAGAACGTCTCCCGATCCTGCCGCACCATCGCGCCGAAGGCTCCAAAGTAGGCTCTGGCTGCCGCGCCCTCAATGCCACGAATTGCATCGATCTCCTTGGCGAACTCCAGACGGCGGATGCCGGCCGCAATCTCTTCGCCGGCGCCGGCCAGTTCTCTCCTGTCGTCCTCGCCGGCGTTGTCGCGAGCCGATCGCAAGAGGTTGGACCTGGCATTCTGCAATTTGCCACCGACGATACACCGGCTGATCCGGACGATGTCGTCGGCCCGGTCCGCCATCCGGTATTGCTCCCGCCTTACCAGGACATTCCCGGAAACGGGCGCGTCCACGCGAGCCAGCAACCGGCCCGACTCGGTCAAAAACGTCATGCAGATCCCGCTTTCGGCGCACGCGGCCATGGCTCCGGGCGAGACCATGACATTGCCGAACAGCGTGACCGCCTGGAGGTTGTGCAACGGGACGCCAAGGCGGACCGTTCCGTCCACCTCGACCTGAAGTGTCTGGTGGTCGCGGCGGACGTACGCTCCCTGGGTCATCACGTAAAGTACGTTCTGTTGGACCTCCATGGCGCCTCATCCTCCTGGGAAAAACAGGTCCTCGGCCGCGCCTGCCTGGAACGTAGCGAGTTCTGGCAAACACACTTCGCGCAAGGAGCAACCCTCGCACTGTGGTTTCAATTCGGCCCGCGGTGTCGACCGGCTGGCAATCAATCCGTGCAGCCGCTCGATGGCGGCGGTGGTTTGCGTGCGAAGCGGCGTCGCGAAATCGACTTCGCGGCGCCGCTTGGACTGGGCGTGAAAGACGGCCCCGCGGGGAACCGCCACGCCGAGCATTTCTTCAAGGCATAACGCCTGGGCGCAAAGTTGTACGTCGTCGTTCGCCCACTTCTTACGCTTGCCTCGCTTGTAGTCGACCGGATAGGGAATGCCGCCCCGGAACTCAACGATGTCGGCCTTGCCGGTCAGGCGGAAGCGTCGCGAATAAAGTGGCAGCGCCCGGACGATCCGCACACCCGCGGCGGACTCGTACCCGGGCGTGTCCGCAGCCTGGTGCGCGAGGGTTCCCTCGAGCGTATAGACGTTCTCCACGAAAATGCCTTCGATGTGAATCAACGCGCACCGGCGTTCGCAATACAGCAGGTGATTCAGGGCCGACAATGGCAGCATGCTGTCGTCCTCCGCCGTTTCCAGGTCGACCTCAGACATGAGCGGCCAGCGGCGCCAGCAGTTGAACGCCGTTCGGCAGTCCTTCCCTGTTTGCGGTGACGACGTAGTCGTCGAAGCCGCGGGGAGACTCGACTCCGTCCCTCAGCTTTACTTGGACCCGGTCGAAGAGACGCTGCGCCGGGGCTTCGCCCAGGGAGGACGAATGCTCGAACACGAACAGGCAGCGGGCGCTCATCAGGCCGCGCGCCGCCGAGCGGTCCAAGTCGAACATGTTCTCCAGCGCCCTCCAAACCAGTTCCAGGTCGTCTTCGGTGAACCCGGTTTGCGCGGCCAGGGCAGCGTTGATGAAGCCGTGTGCCTTGTAGAGACCATAGGCCACCGTGTGCTTCCGGCCCATCTCGGTGCTGGCGGTGGTGGCCTTGGCTTTCTCCTCCTTGGTGTAGGCGACGCGCGTGATGCCGTGCTCGGTGGAGAAGACACGGTCAATTGAGCGCGCGAAGGTGAGTTGGGCCGGTCCGCGCACCTGTCCACAGTTAAAGTCAGTTGTGCTCATCACCGCGCCGAACGCGCGGACATCGAAGAAGTTTTCGCACATCCATTGACGGGCCCTTGCTATCTCTGTGCGGTCGCTGGTCTTGGGTTTGATCGCGAACTTGTCGTACGGCAGTTTCTGCTGGCTTTCCAGCGTTTGGCCGGACGTTACGAAGATCGCATAGCCAGGCTCGCCCGTCTTGGCCAAGGCCACGTAGTCCCGGATCTTGCGCTTCAGACATACGTCCGAAACCAGGCCGTGAAACGTCTCGGGATCGAAGCGGGGGGTGTTATCAAAATCCGGATCGCCGTTCGGGTTACCGTCCTGGCAGTCAAACAGGTAAACGAAATCGTATCGTTTGTTAACCGTCATTGTGATTCTCCTTGTTCCTTTTTCTGTTTGCGCTCCCTTACTTGCGCCATTCCCTCCGCGCGCTGATGGTGGAAGCCGATGGCAAACCGGCCCTGGTCCTCGAGGCTCAGCCGCCCCGGAAACCTTGCGTCTCCAGTCGCAAGACGCGAGAGGAGAGATTGAATCTGTTTTTCGATGGCAAAGAAGGCGCTGCGTCTGTCCTCGTTCCGGCGCAGCTTGGCCAGGTGCTTTTGCCCAAGCTGCATGATTCTCGGGAATGCCACGGCCGGGTAGGTCGACGCGAGAGAAAAGTACCGGTCGGCGATGGTAACACCCACCTCCTCCTCATGGGCGGCGTATTGAAGGCTGTCATAGACCGCCAGCAATCGGCCGCAGAGATACGCTTCGTGATCCGAGGCTGCATCCAATCGTTCGGTCAATGGTGATTCTCCTTTCTGTGAGCTTTGATCGTTGACGGCAAGCCGGATCACACCCGCGCGCACGGGCGAGAAGCGGTCGCTTCCGGACGCCACGCGCAACCGGCTGAGCGCCCCGGCCAGAATAGTCTTGCCCACGGGCGCGCCCGTAATGGCGCGCCGGATTAGTTGCACTTCGCGGTCGGCTGGCGGCTCGTCGCGGGCAAGCGATTTCAGGACGAGCCAGAAGGGCGGGGGTTCGGACACTTCGCCGGTGAATACGTTCCAGATCCTCAAATCGTCAAACCATTTACTGACGTTGTGGAGAACCTTATCGAGGGAGTCGTGAAACCACGAGCGCACCAACAGCCTGCCTCCGTTGCCGCTCACGGCCAGCAAGTAGAAATCGTTCGGCTCGACCGTGGCAATGCTGCCTTCGTGCAACTGAAGAACGCGCCGGACCGCCTCCGGATCTGCCTTTTCGAGAAGGAACATCACGTCCTCGCACTCGGGCTTTCTGGTCCAATACAGGAACCCGACGCCGTTGTGGTCGACCCGGCTCTTGTCGAAGCCGCCCATCAAATGGTTCAACGCGAGCACGTAAGCGCGGGCCCGTTCCGGCGAAACAGGACTGTTCGCATTCTTGTCCCATCCGTACGAGCGGAATGATTCCTTATCGAACGACATCAGTGCAACGCCCGACGGTTGGCCGCCGAGCGCCGTGGCGCCCTTGATCAGATCGTGTGTGGGAGCGATTGAACCGACGCGCCCGGTAACCAGGCACATTCCCGTGCCCCCCTTCTCGTTTCTGGCGGCAGACTTCCTGTCGAACTGAGCGCGCCAGAATTCTTTTGCGGCAAGCCTGTCGACTACCGGGCCTTCCGGCGACACGGACAGCAGGATGCCTCCGGTGACCTTTGCGTCGAACGCCGCTCGGGCTTTTTCGACCTCCGCGGGCGATTCATAGAAACCGACGCAGGCCGATAGCGCCTCATCGCCGGTGACGCGTGCGGCTTCTCCGAGTAGGGCGACGAATGCCTCGTGTTTTTCGCGGTGATCGGCTTCCTGGTTGGGCTTCGTCCATGGACCGGGCCCGAACAGATATTTCGCATCGTCGAAAGCCAGCAGGGGATGCGTGCCCGAGTTCCGGTTGACCGGACTCTTGGGTACAATCCGCTCACGAGGCTGCGTTCGTGATTTCTTGCCACGAGTGACCGTCTCTTCGTGCGGGATAAACCCGAGGAAGCGTCCATCCTTTGAGATCTCCAACAGAAGCGGAACCGGTTTGCGCTCGAAGGCCGGGTCCTCGAGTTGGCCCTGGAGACGCGTGTCCGCGTAGTCCGCTAGCGCCTGTATGAGCATGCCATCACCTCCTTTCGCAGCGTTTCGTCCGCGATCACGCGCTCGGGGTCGGTATCCAGCACTCCATTCTTCAGTTCCGCCCGGAAGAAGACCGCGCGATTGCCTTCGGCGCGGAAAATTACGTCGTACAGCATCATGCCCAACGGCACGTTCACCGGTTGGGCTTGATCCTCGGGACCGGGCGGTTCGAACTGAGCGGCGAACTCGCGGCAGCCAAGGGCGGGCCGGTGGAAGCATTGTCCTTTCTCGACGCGCCGGTTTAGCATGGACACGTATTTCGTCGGAGTGTTTTCGCCGCCGCCTTCATAGACATGGGGATAGGCCTCGATGATGTAGGCTGGCTTGCGAAGGGCGAGCGTGCTGCGCTGGGTGACTTCCTCGGAACCGGCGCCGGCCACCATGGGTGCGAACGATTCCGGGTTGGCCATCCATTTCTTGACGCTACCTGGCGAAATCTTGCTTTGGACCTCGTTGCGGCGCAGAGCCTGAAACAGAATCGGGCGAAGCACGGTGACTGCGGTAACCACCCACCGCATTTCCGGCTTCCAACAGATGGCGTCCAGGATGTTTCGAGCCGCCGATGGTGTCATGCACTCATAGGAAACCCGTTCGACCTTGTTCTCGGGGCGCGTCCAGCACGCGAAATCCCCATATACCTTTACTCGGACAGCATTGAGTCGCATAATCTTATCCGGTGAGCTGAACGAATTAGCAAGTCTTAGTCAACAAGCTACATTGACGTAACTATTCTAGTGCGGGTGTATGATAGCTGTCAAGGGCTTTCTAAACTCCTGCCCGTGATTTTCTCTGCTGTCACTGCGGAGTGGATTGAAACAACGTAGCTTGTTGACCTGCTGCAAGAAGAGGGGACCTTCGGGTCCCCTCTATATCACCAGCGCGTTTGGCTCCGGCTCGATTTGTAACCCCGTTTGGGAATCGTAAAACCCGGGTCTCGCGGCCCAAACGTCTCCCTCCTCATGGACTCGGTAGATAGCCCCTAGACTTTGCCCCTGGCGGAAATCCTGTTCCCAAAGATTCACCGCATACTGCTGCAGTCTACGAAGGACACTCAGTGCACCAAACCGAAGGGCGTTCAACATTTCGGTAGCTTGCTCGTCGAAGGGGACAATCACGCTATAGGTATTGTCTTCGATCATCCGGAACTGGTCCGCCACCGTTCTGAATCTTAAGTTACGGCGCAATTCCTCGATGCCATCGGAGTCAAGCGCGCCGTGATAATGCCGCTCGAAGTAAGCTCGCATAGTACCAGGATCGTCGATCGCCAGCGGACCGGCAGTGGCCAAAGTTTCAGTGAGCGCAGCCGCCTCGCGGTAAGCGCCCCTGGGCATACCGCCCTCTTCCGGAACAAACACAATCACCCTCCCTCCCGGTCTGCCCAACTCGCCCGTGAGCCGCCCTTCGCGATCGCAGCGCCCGGCGGCTTGCGCGATGGAGTCGAGCGGGCCCATGGCTCGCCACACCGCTGGAAAATCGAGGTCGACCCCAGCTTCGACAAGCTGTGTCGAAATGAGGATACATTCCTCGTTCGCATCTAAGCGTTCGCGGATCTCATCAAGTCGCTGAAGCCGGTGAACCGGACACATATTGTTCGAAAGGTGGAAAACGTGTGGGCCGGCCCGAGCGAGCTCGCGAAAAAGCTTGAGCGCCTGGCCCCGTGTGTTGACGACGACCAGAGCCTGCCTCTCGGGCCGGACTTGGCGGGCGATGGCGTCCCAACCGAGCTTCTCTCCGGGTTGCGGCCAACTCACGACCACCCGGCGCAGCGCCACGAACAGCTTGTTTGGTTCGGGAATGATCTCGTCTAGCGTTCCCGCTGCCCAGCGCGGATCGTCCTTCGCGTCGCCGCGTTTCTCGAACGCGGGCTGCGTCGCCGTGCAGAATACGAAGGTCGTTCCCCATCGCGCCGCCAGACCGCGCATCATCGACAGGATCGGCGCCACGTATTTCCGAGGCAGCGTCTGAACCTCGTCCAAAATCACCACCGACCGCGCGATGTTGTGCATGCGCCGGAGATCCTTCGGCCTGTTGGAGAACAGCGCTTCGAAGAACCGGACGGAGGTGGTAACGACTACGGGCGCATTCCAGTTTTCGATTGCCAGACGCTGTGCCGGGTGCACGTACTGTTCGTTGGAGTCGCCTTCCGTTCTCCAGATGCCGGAATGGTGTTCAAGAACAGAATCGTCCCCCATAGCCTCGCGGTAGACCTTCGCGTTCTGTTCGATGATGGACAGGAAAGGAATCACGACGATGACGCGCTGCATTTTCGGAAGTAATTCCGCCCGCCGAAGGGCGAACGCCATGGAGGCTAGGGTCTTTGCGCCGCCCGTGGGAACGGTCAGCGAGAAAAGCGGCCCCGGTCGAACTGCGGCGCCGAGGCAAGCTCTCAGGACCGCGGCACGCGCCTCTTTCACTGGGCCGTCCTCCATTGCTTCGGCTTTCCTGGCGGCCATCCTCAGGACGCCTTCCAGCCGGCTGGCGGCGTTCAGTGGTTCCGGAGACAGGATCTCGGTTCCCCCGTGGCGGGCGCTGTCGATGCGGTCTGCGTCGATCAAGCAACTGAACAGGACGCGCGTTGCGCAATCAACCTCCAAGGGATCTCCGTGGATTGGTCCGAGAAGGCCTTGGAAACACTCGTTGAGGTCCGGACAGTCGCGAACGGCCGTTTCGAGGAGGCCGTCTATCTCGGGCCGGACTTTCTGTATTCTCTCGTTCAGAGGTGCGCAGTCCGGCATCCCGCCATGATGTCCGGCGATCATCACAGCGATGTCCAGAGCCTTTTCGCGAAAATAGGAGATGGCCGCGCCGTAATCCGAGTGCGGCGCTTTCTTGACCGCGCCACGCAGGAGCTTCTGGAAGGCCTTGCTGTACTTGCCAACATCGTGCAGCAGTCCCAGCGCCCGCGCCCGTTGGACTTGCGATTCCTTCGCGCCTGCTTCGCGAGCAAATTCTTCGGCAAGACGAGCAACGTTCAGTAAGTGAGTTGCAAGCGGTTGGCACCTCGCTGACGGGTCATCGCACGATAGGCCTTTTGGGTCGGAGTGGGCCAGGAACCTCAACTGCACGGCACCATAGCATTAGGGAAAGCGAGACCGCAACCCCTTTGCATATTTCTTGAGGCATCGCTGTGCCATCCGGATTGGGTTTCTGAAGGAGGCTTGGGTACGTCCAACGCGATTCCACCTTCCGCGCGGAGCCTTCCTCGACCCACCGGCCGGTGTATCGTCCGCCGCACGGGCATGAAGGCATTGCCAAACACGGCCGATGCCTTCCTTTTTCCGCCCTATAACCTAAACTTAGAGTGAATTTTCTGTCGCCCTTCCGTTTCCCGCATCGTACTGATTGGCCTGCAGTTAGACCTTCATCTGCCTCTGGCCTCCAGCCCCTTCGAAAAAACCCGCTTTTCCCGTTCACAACACTTTCATATTTATTTTTCGTCCATCAAGTTTCTGAATTTCCACGAGTTACTCAAAACCCGCACCCTGCCGCAGTCTCTTGACGCTTGATTCTCCATGCCACAGTGAGGGTAGGAAACAGATTGATGCGTCCTTGTACCGTGTGTATTCACCCGAAACGCGACGAAATCGACGCCGCGATCCTCGCCGAACGTCCCTATCGCTCCATCGCCGCTCACTTCGGCATCTCACACCTCGCCGTTTATCGTCATAAACTTAATCACCT
>JBJXGR010000196.1:0-5672 GCA_046160045.1 Bryobacteraceae bacterium | reverse complement strand
TGGCGCCGGCTGAGACCGCTGACCGGGATTCCCCTGATGCTGGCCATTGCCGCGCCGTGGCACGTGATCGCGACCTTGCGCAATCCCCCCTATTTCGACTTGACGCTGGCGAGCGAACCGGGCAGGTATCGCGGGTTTTTCTGGTTCTACTTCATCAATGAGCATGTGCTTCGGTTCCTGAACCTGCGCTATCCACGCGACTACAACACGGTCCCCCGGCTCTGGTTCTGGCTGTTTCATTTCCTGTGGCTGTTTCCCTGGAGCTTTTATCTGCCCGCGGTGTTCAAGGCCGCGCCGCCGCGGGACGAGCGCCCTCGCCATGCGCGCATCCTCGCATTCTGTTGGGTCGGGTTCATCCTCGTCTTCTTCAGCTTCTCGACGACGCAGGAATACTATTCGATGCCATGCTATCCGGGACTGGCGCTGCTGATCGGCTGGACGCTGGCCGGCGAAGGGCCGTGGCTCACGTTCGGCCGCCGCGCCGTGGCCGTGGTAGCTGCGTTCGCGTTCGTCGCCGTGTGTGTCCTGCTGTTGCTGACGCGAGGCCTCCAGACACCGGGCGATATCGCCGCCGCGCTGACGCAGAATCCGGAAGTCTACACGCTGTCGCTGGGACACATGACCGACCTGACCATGGCGTCCTTCGCCTACCTGCGCATGCCGCTGCTGGTGGCGGGAGTCGGCTTTCTGTTGGGCGCAACCCTGCTGTGGAAGATGGAGGGACGCGCCGCGGCCCTGGCCATGGCCGTCATGATGACCTTGTTCTTCCACGCCGCAAGGCAAGCGTTGAAGGTGTTCGATCCCTATCTCGGCTCTCGCCCCCTGGCCAACGCACTGCTCAAGCTCCCGCCCGGGCAACTGATTGTCGACGATCAGTATTACGCTTTCTCGTCGGTCTTCTTCTATACCAATCGCCACGCGCTACTGTTGAACGGACGAGTGAACAATCTCGAATACGGCTCGTACGCGCCGGGCGCACCCGATGTGTTTATCGACGACCGGAAGTTCCAGGACCTCTGGCTGGGTGGGGATCGCCACTACCTGGTGATCGCCGAGCCGAACGTCCCGCGCGTCGAAGCGCTCGTCGGTAAGCAGAAACTTTATCTGGCCGCCGGGAGCGGCGGCAAGTTCGTCTTCAGCAACCTCGCCGTTCAGGTCCAATACACGCCCATGTCGCAGTGACAGTCACCGCCTTGTAAGATATAGGTTCTATGAAATTGCAGAGCTACACCATCACGCAGGGACGGGACCGCGCGCCTGCCCGCTCTTATCTCAAGTCCATCGGATACAGCGACGACGATCTGAAGAAGCCGATCATAGGCATCGCCAACACCTGGATCGGCACCATGCCATGCAACTTTCTGCTGCGGGACCTGGCCGTCGATGTCGCCAACGGGATCCGCGAAGCGGGCGGCACTCCCATGGAGTACAACACCATCGCCATCAGCGATGGCATCACCATGGGCACCGAGGGCATGAAGACCTCGCTGGTCAGCCGTGAGGTGATTGCCGACTCGATCGAACTGGTGGCGCGCGGCCATATGTTCGACGGCGTGGTAGCGCTGGTCGCCTGCGACAAGACAATTCCCGGCGCGGCCATGGCGCTGTTGCGGATGAATATCCCGGGCGTGATCCTCTACGGCGGTTCGATCCTGCCCGGCCGGTACAAGGACAGGGACATCACGATCCAGGATGTGTTTGAAGCCGTAGGGGCCTGCGCGGCAGGCAAGATCAGCGAGCAGGATCTGCTGGATATCGAGAATGCGGCCTGCCCCGGCGCCGGCGCCTGCGGCGGCCAGTTCACCGCCAATACGATGGCGACCGTGATGGAATTCATCGGACTTTCGCCGCTCGGCACGGCGTCGCAGCCGCAGGTGGATCCACGAAAGAAGGACGTGGCGAAATATTGCGGCCAGGTGATTGTGAACGCGGTGAGGAAGAACTTGCTGCCGCGCGACGTCTGCACGCGCAAGGCATTCGAGAACGCCATCGCCTGCGTGGCGGCCACGGGCGGATCCACCAACGCCGTGCTGCACCTGCTGGCGATGGCCAGGGAGGGCGGCGTCGATCTCCAACTCGACGACTTCCAAACGATCAGCAACCGCACGCCAATGTATGTCGACCTGAAGCCCGGCGGGAAATACGTGGCCGTCGACGTCGACAAGGCCGGCGGGATTCCGGTGATCGTCAAGCGGTTGGTGGACGGCGGATTGGTCGACGGCTCGCAGATGACGGTGACCGGCCGCACCCTCGCCGAGGAAGCGGCGGAAGCCAAAGAGACTCCGGGCCAGCAGGTGATTCATTCCCTCGACAAGCCGATCAAACCGTTCGGCGGCATCGCGATTCTGCGCGGCAACCTGGCGCCGGAAGGCTGCGTGATCAAACTCTCCGGACACAACAAGAAGAAGCACGTTGGCCCGGCGCGCCTGTTCAACCGCGAAGAAGATGCCATGGCCGCGGTCACCGAGGGCAAGATCAACGCAGGCGACGTGATCGTGATTCGCTACGAAGGTCCCAAGGGCGGACCCGGCATGCGCGAGATGCTGGGGGTGACCGGTGCGATCGTCGGCGCCGGGCTAGGCGATTCCGTGGCGTTGGTCACCGATGGCCGGTTTAGCGGGGCGACTCACGGATTCATGATCGCGCACGTGGCCCCCGAGGCGGCCGTGGGCGGGCCGATTGCCGCACTGGCAGAAGGTGATACCGTCACCGTTGACGCGGAAGCCGGTGTCCTCAACATGGAAGTGCCTGCCGAGGTTGTCGCCGGGCGCATGGCGAAGTGGAAAGCGCCGGAACCCCGGTATCGCACCGGTGTGATGGCCAAATACGTCGCCCTGGTCGGATCGGCCTCAGAGGGCGCGCTGACGTCGCAGGTATTCTGATGGCTCATCGCATTGCCGTCCTCGGCGCGGGCAACATGGGCGCCGCCCTCCTCGGCGGCATTCTCAAGGGAGTGGCGACACCGGACCGGGTGGTGGCCACGGTTCGTACACCCGAGCGAGCCGCGGAGGTTGCCTCCAAGTTCGGCATTCGTACGTTGACGGCGGACAACCGCGCCGCCGTCGAGTGCTCCGACATCCTGATTTTCGCTGTGAAGCCGGCGACGCTGCCCAAGGTGCTCGCGGAGGTGCGGGACGCCCTGCGCGAAGATCAGATTCTCGTCTCGCTCGCCGCGGCAGTGCCGATCTCCCTGATCGAGCAGGTTGCGGGGAAGCACCTCCCGATTTTCCGCGCCATGCCGAACATCCCGGTGGTGGTGGAAGAGGGCGCCACCGCCATCGCGTCGAATACCCACTGCACCCTGGAGCACCGCTCGATCGTCGAGAGCATCTTTCGCGCCGTCGGCGTGGCGGTTTTCGTCGACGAAGAGTTGATGCATGCCGTGACCGCGCTCTCGGGCAGCGGACCGGCGTATATCTACATGGTGATCGAAGCGATGATCGCGGGCGGGCTCAAAATGGGCCTCTCGCGCGAGATCGCCACGAGGTTGTCCGAGCAAACTGTCCTCGGCGCGGCGAAACTCGTGCGCGAGACGGCGCTCCACCCGGCCGTTCTTCGGGACCAGGTCATCACGCCGGGCGGCGTCACGATCTCCGCGATCCATGAACTGGAACGTCACGGGCTGCGGTCGATGCTGATCTCGGCGATCGAGACCGCCACACGCCACTCTGAAGACCGGATGCGCCAATTGCTGCACAAGAGCAAGACATGAGAATCCTTTTTATCGGGGACATCTTCGGCTCGCCAGGGCGGAGGGTGGTCGCCGATCACGTCCAGGACATCGTCCGCCGCGAGCGGATCGACCTGGCGATCGCCAACGCCGAAAACTCGGCCGGAGGCTTTGGGATTACTCCTTCCATTGCCGATGAGCTGTTCGACCTCGGCATCTCCGTGCTCACGTCGGGAAATCATATCTGGGACAAGCGGGACATCTACGACTACCTGAATCGCAACCCGCGGCTGATTCGCCCCGCCAATTACGCCGCCGAGTGCCCGGGGCGCGGATACTACTGCGGCAAGACCTCCTCGGGGACGCCCTACGCGATCCTCAACGTGCAGGGCCGGACCTATCTGCCGTCGATTGAGTGTCCCTTCCGGACCGCGGACCGGATCCTGGCCGAGCTTCCAGCCGACGTCAAAGTACGGTTCGTCGACATGCATGCCGAGGTGACCAGCGAGAAGCTCGCGATGGGGTGGTATCTGAACGGCCGCGTCTCCGCAGTGGTAGGGACGCATACTCACGTCCCCACCGCCGACACGCGGGTGCTGCCAGGAGGAACGGCATACCAGACCGATGTCGGGATGACCGGTCCCTACGATTCCGTCATCGGCGTCGATAAGGATTTAGTGATTCAGCGGTTTCTCACCTCGATGCCGAACCGCTGGGAAGTCGCGCGCGGCAAAGCCGAACTCCATTCGGTGGTGATCGACGTGGATGAGGCGACCGGAAAGGCGAACTCCGTCCGCCGGTTGACGCTGAACGGCGACTGAGCGTATTACAATAGAAGAGAAAGGGGGGCGAAACGGATTCGACGGGATTGATTCGACGTGGAAAGGCGTGCCGGGTTCCGAGCTCCCGTAAAACGATCGGAAAACCATAGATGCCAACTCTGAGTTTGCATTTGCTGCCTAATCTTAGGTAGCCGGCCTTCGGTAGTGAGCCCGTGCGCTGCCGGTAGGACGTCATCTTTGCGGGATAGGCCGAGAGCTTCTGTTCGGAGCAGCAGGCCGAGATCAATCGGACTAGGGTTCAGTTCGTCTTGCCGCTTCTAAGGGCTGAATCCGAAAACAACTGAGGCGGATACGCACGTAGGCTTTTCGCGGTGGACTTTCTCGGACGCGGGTTCGACTCCCGCCGCCTCCACCAGCCTTCGCCAAGGCTTCGGCTGGCAAGCCGGGGTCGGCTGGCAAGCCGTAGCCTTGACGAAGGCTGCCCGCCGTAGCTCCGAAGGAGCGAAGGAGGGCTCCTCGGTTTTGCTCAAAACCTCGAACCTTCCTGAAAACAGCTCCGGAGGAGCTGATCCGGAACCAACGGTGCACTACGGTTATCTTCTCGAGCCTTCGCCAAGGCTACGGCTGGTAAGCCGGGGTCGGCTGGCAAGCCGGAGCGTTGACGAAGGCTGCCCGCCGTAGCTCCGAAGGAGCGAAGGAGGGCTCCTCGGTTTTGCTCAAAACCTCGAACCTTCCTGAAAACAGCTCCGAAGGAGCTGATCCGGAGTCGCCACGATGCACTACGTCTATCTCCTGCAGAGCGATTCCCACGTTGACCAGCGCTACATCGGTCTAACCAGCGACCTCAGGGCTCGGCTAGCGAAGCACAACGAAGGCGGCGTTTCCCACACATCGAAGTTCTGTCCCTGGTCCCTGCGAACGTATCTTGCATTCTCCACCCGCACGCAAGCGGCAGACTTTGAGCGTTATCTGAAATCCGGCTCCGGACGTGCCTTCGCCAACCGCCACCTTTGGCCAGCGATGAGCGAAATAGAATAGTGACGGCGTTGCCTCCAAGGGAGACCCATGCTCGTCAAGCGTTTCACGTTTAAGCGGATCACCGACAAGGGCGGCTTCCCGTGGATCGGTCAATCAGAAATAGAACGGCCGGGCTTCTACAGGGGGTTCACCTCGATAGGCAGGGCATTGTCGGATGTGAAAGAGTTCGCGGACCTCGTGCG
>JBJXGR010000195.1:0-3827 GCA_046160045.1 Bryobacteraceae bacterium | reverse complement strand
GGTTCCATGATCCAGTCGACGATGTCCAGGCCGAATCCCGCATCGCGAAACCCCGTTCGCCGGTCGACGAATGACTGTGCGGCAACGCCGGAAACGTAGCCCTTCTTGCGAATGGCGGCCTCGAGGTGAGGGGTGGCGATCGTGATCCGGTCGGCGTCTTCGGCCGCGGAAACGGCAGGGGCGGCGTGCGTTCGAGTGCACGCCGCCAGAGTGAGCAATGCTTGCCTGCGATCCATCCTTTCTAAGGTTAACCGACCGCGGCGGGCTTGACAGGCATGCGTGCGGCACCTAAGAGTTGTCTGTATGCATCGGTGGTTTGTCCTGTTCCTCGGGCTGAGTGCGCTCGCGCAAACCCGCGTTTCGACGAGAGCCTTTGAAGCAAAGGCGCTGCCGGCCCTGCCGGCGGAGGAATCGTACGATTTCCTGCGCCAGCACACCGACGGGCTCCCGCCACGGCATCGGGACCCGATGGTGAAGGCCGGTGCGGATGAAATCGAGATCGGCCGCAGCGGATGGACGATCCGGATCCGCTCCGACGCCTCGCTGCGCCTTCAAACCGGCACGGAGGAACTGCAGAAGTACCTGCGAACCGCGATGCAGGTGCAAACCACCATCGATCGAGCCGCGTCGATTGAGTCCTGGCAAGGCCAGTCGAAAGTGATTGTCGCGGGCCCCCGTTCGGCGATGCCGGGGTGCGGCGAGCGCCTGAAGGCGACCAAGGATTACCAGATCATTGCCGGCCGGGACCGCGTGGCAGTATGCGGCTTCGATGACCGCGGCGCCATGTATGGCCTCTACAACCTCATCATGCGGTTCAGCCTGCGGGAAGCGCCTTTGCTGCCCGCAAGCCTGAACACCGTGCGGCACAGTCTCTACCAGGCCCGCATGACGCTTTCCGGCCTCGGCTGGATGACCTGGCCGGACCGCTATCTCGCCACGCTTCCCCTGTACGGCTTCGACGCCATCCATTGCTCGATCTACCGCAACCCCAACAATGCTCCCGGCGTCGGCCCGCACTGGGACGATATGTACGAACACAAGCCCGGCGTGATGAAGGACCTGCTGCGCCGGGCCGCGAAGTTCGGCATCGACTTCTACGCGCCGATCCTCTATCACTACACAGGGACGCCCGAGAACATCGACGGCCTGCGAAAGCTGGTGCGCGACATCGTCACCGAATTCCCCGAAATTCGAGGCTACGTCCTGCTGACCGAGGGCTTCTATTACAAGAAGTGGTTCGGAGCGGGAGGTCATGGCGGCCAGGACCTCCGCAACTGGGTCAAGGAGTGGTCGCGCGCCGTCGCCATCGCCACGGAAGAAGCGCACAAGATCAACCCCGCGATCGAGATGCTGCCGTGGGAATACAACGTGGACTTCCGCCCCGAGCAGGCTCCCAACAAAGCCTACGTGATGACGCAACTGCCCGAGGAGTCGATTCCGCTGCTGACGTTCGAGAATGGCAAAGGATTCGAACTCGACGGGCAGAAGGGCTATCTGCGCGACTACGCCATCAGCCAGGTGGGGCCGGCGGAAGTCACGCGCGCGCAACTCGAGACCGCCCGCAAACGCAAGTTCCGCGCGATCTATTCCAAAGCCGATACCTTCGCCAGTTGGCAGTTCGGCACGTTTCCGTACCTGCCTTTCCCGTATCAGTGGTATGCGCGCTACAAGGCGCTCGAGGAGTGGAAGATCGACGGCACGCTCGAGACCTGGAGCTACGGCTTCAAGCCGAACTGGGTGGCCGAGATGCGCGCCTGGTACTCCTGGAGCGACGCACCGCCGCTCGATGACTTGCTGCGGCAGATTGCCCGCCGCGAGTTCGGCGCGGGAAACGAAGACCGCGCCCTCGCCGCCTGGAAGCACTTCAGCGAAGCCATTCAAGCCTATCCGGACACCGGGCCCAACTGGGGAAGCTGTAACGCGGTCGCGTCACCGTTGTTCTTTGAAAAGCCCAAGCCGCGGGCCATGACGCTCGAACACTCCTGGAGCGACCAGGCCTTATGGAGCCGCCAGTCGCAGCTCAATCCATACTGGCCCTACGTCCCCAGTCGTCTCCTCTTCTGGCCGGATTTCACAAACAAGCAAAACAATGTCGAGCGGTACATCCGGTTCTTCTCGGTTCCGGTTTTCCAGAAGTATCTAAAACTCGCGGCGGACCGTATGGAACAGGGCCTGGAGAGCTATCGCGAGGCGGCGCTGCGGGCGCCGGCAGCCAAACAGAAGACGGCCTTCCGGGAGGTCCTGCTGGCCGAGCAACTCCAGCGCATGATGCGGAGCGAGCACGCGATCATCGAGTTCGAACAGATGCGGTTGTCTCTGGCGAAATCCACCGATGCGACAGAGAAGCGCGCGCTGCTCGATCGCATGGTGGCGTTGCTGCGCGAGGAGCGGGTCCGGACGCAGTCGTCGCGCGAGACGGCGCGCCGCGACTCGCGCCTGGGCTACGAGTGGGAGCAGGACTACATCTACACGCCCGACACGCTGGAGGAGAAGTTGAAAGTGATCGACGACACGCTGACCCGCCAGATTCCCGCTTATCGCAGGCGTAGCGGCTCGTAGGGCACCGAACGCCCTGCGCCGGCGTCCAATGAGCAAGAGGTGTTCAACATGTCGATGGCGGTTGCAGGCAAGTCAAACGGCCCGCGCGCGGAAATCAACGTGACGCCGATGATCGATGTTCTGCTGGTGTTGATCATCATTTTCATGGTCATCACGCCCCTTGTTCCCAAGGGACTCGAGACCGTAGTCCCGCAACAGTCGAACCAACAGCCGGATCCCGAACCCGCGCACCAGCCTGTCGTTGTCGAGGTCAGGAGCGACCGGTCGATCGCCATCAATACCCAGCTCACAACGCTTGAAACCCTCCGGCAGCGCCTTCAGGAGATTTTCAAGTCTCGTGGCGAACGCGTGGTCTTTGTCTCAGGCGCTCCGGAACTCGACTTTGAAGCGGTTGCCACGGTAGTTGACGCCATTCGAGGCGCGGGTATCGACAGGATCGCCTTGATGACTCCGCAGAAGTAGATACGAACCTAAAACCAATCAAACTTCTTGAGCATGATGAGCAGGCCCGCCGTCGCCGCCGCCATCAGGCCAAGGGCGATTTGACTCCCATACGGCGAATTGAGCCATGGCAGGCCCTTGGTATTCATTCCATAAATACCGGAGATCACGATCGCCGGAAGCGCTACGGTTCCGAGCACCGTCAGAACCTTCATGACCTGGTTGGTTCGATTCGCAACGCTCGACAGGTAGATGTCCATCGCCCCGGTCAGCAGGTCGCGCTGCATTTCAACCATATCCATGCTGCGAGCCAGATGATCGTAGACGTCCCGCAGGAAGGGCCACAGGTCGCGCTGAATTAACTCGGTCTCCATCCGCTGGAGGTGGCTCGCGACATCACGCATATTGCCCAGATCACGCCGCAATTCAATCAGGCCTCGTTTGGTGTCGAAGATCTTCTGTAGCGTCAACGGCGACGGCTGCTCCAGAACCGTGTCCTCGATCCGGTCGATCGTCTCGTTGAACCAGTCCAGGGCAGGCGCGTAGGCGTCGACAATGCGATCCAGGATCTTATAGAAGAGCTGGTCCGGACGCGACTGATTGGTCCCGGCATGAAGCTGGTCCAGATACGCCCGAACGGTCGGGCAATCGCCCTCTTGGACCGTGATCAGGTAGTCTCGACCGAGGAATAGATCGAAATCCGTGATCTGCACGTCGCCTGCGTCCGTGATGTGTACGGGCTTCAGCACGACGAAGATGTACTCCGGAGTCTCTTCGATCTTGGCCCGCTGGTTCCGGTGGCGGCAATCCTCGATATGAAGAGGGTG
>JBJXGR010000194.1:0-13932 GCA_046160045.1 Bryobacteraceae bacterium | reverse complement strand
TGTGGCAGACCTGGAATGCCGGCTGGGGAGGACACTCCAACCAAGGCCAGGCGGAAGGCCGCCGAAGGCGAAAGTGCTGGCCGCAACTTGACACGACATCGCGCACGTGAGAAACATCTAAACGTTCTGTCCCTGGTTTCCCGCCGGAGCGGTGGAGAAGCCGGTAGACCTGGTGTTCAGCGGCATTCAACCCAAAAACGGAATCATCGAAATTCGGTTGGCGGGCGAGGAAGTGCGCGGGCGGCAATCGGAAGCGATGATCCAGGCGCTGGAGGTAGGGCCGGGAGACGGTGGCGAGGGGGCGACGCCGAGGATCTCGCAGGTCCGGTAGAGGCCGGACCGACGCCGAGCGTCGTCGGCGGAGGCTCCGAACCGCGGGCTGGCGCCTGGTCCTGGCTTGGCGCTTTGCCAACCGTAGCTTGGGGTCTCCGACCGCCGCTGGCGGAACCACGGCCGGAAGGCCGCGGACCCGCGTGCCCCAGACCCCCGTGCCCCGGACGGCAACACCTCGATGCGCCGCTCTTCCTGACACGACTCCGAACCGCAGCGTCAGCCCGCGGGTGGCGTGATCCATCCGAGGCCTGATCGCTAGGGAGGGTTCGCGTTTACGATTCCGCGCACTGAGCCCGTGGGTTCGATCGGTGCCGCCAGCGTCAGCAGCCGTCAGCGACGGGCTAAGACCGCACACAGCCGCGCCACAGGGGCACGCCCGGTCCGCGGCCTTCCGGCCGCGGTTCGGCTGGAACCCTCTCCGTCATTCACCGCCACTTCAACTTTATTTGCCGCGACAATTCAGCAATTTACACAGATCGCAAACCGCCGACCCAATCCGCGACGCTATCCTGGAGTGGGCCCCAGACCCCATGGTGTTGGATTTTTCCGTGTAGTTTCGTGTAGTTTCCCAGAATCCCGTTGAAAACAATACCTATTACCCTCTCTATACCACCCCTGTCAAGCCCTCAAACTACACGAAACTACACGAATCTGTAGTTTCGTGTAGCCAAATCTACAGATTCTACATCCCTTTTACATTCACAACCGTCGCAAAAATATCGTCGCTTTCCCCTCAAGCATTTGCCGGAATCAAAACTAAATTCCCACTGGACCGCCTTCTATCCTGAAGGTGGAAAGGGATTCCAAAAGCGGAGACATGCTTCCATTTGAGACACAGGAGGTGCAGGAGGTGCAGGGGACGCGGTTCTGGTTTGAGACAGCCCTCGGGTTGCGATACAGTGGGAACGCATTGATTCGTCCTCAAGAGATCGCAGGGCCAGGGCAGGGCGGCAAGAAGGGCATCTTTGCCCGCATCTCGCTGTTCACCGCCCTCAGCCCGGAGGAGTTACAGTCGATCACCTCACTGGCGATCGAGCGGATTTTTCATGCCGGGGACGTGCTGTTTCAGGAAGGGATGCCTTGTGACGGCCTGTATATTCTCTCGATCGGATCGGTGAAGATCTCGAAGACGAGCCCGTCGGGCAGAGAGATCATGCTCGCTCTGGATTCGGCCCCTTGCAGCGTGGCCGAAGTACCGCTGTTCGACGGCGGCGACTATCCGGCCACGGTGACCGCGCTGCAGGAGACGCAAGCCTACTTTATCGGCAAGGACGACTTCCGCCGCTTCTGCGAGGCCCATCCCAAGGTTGCGATCAAGGTACTCGCCGTGGTGGGACAGCGGCTGCGGCAGTTGGTCCGCCTGGTGGAAACGGTAACGTTCGGCAGCATGCGGCAGCGATTGGCCCAGACGCTGCTCGAGTTTGCCGAACAACAGAAATCGGCGACGGTGGACATCCCGATTACCCATGAGGAACTCGCCCTGCGTTTAGGCACGGTACGGGAGGTTGTCTCGCGCAATTTGGCCCGTTTCCAGGCCGAGGGAATGATCCGCATTGTCAGACGCCAGTTGGTGATTCTCAACGCCGGCGCCTTGCGCGCCGAAGCGGAGACGGAATTCTAGTCGCCCGAAACGCGAGACTCAGCGCGCGACGCCGTAAACGGATACCAGGGGAGCAACGCCGGGAGCCCGCTCCACTTGCGGGTCTTGGCGATCGACAGCAGCAACATCGCCAACGTCACAGCCACGGCCACCGCCGCTGCCTGTCCAAGGTTGAGGTTTTCCTTCCACATCCACAGCCAGCGACCGTAGACGAGTTCGACGTGCACCCAATACACCAGCAACGAGGTCGTCCCCAACTGGCGAACCCAGCTCCAGCCTCCCGGGGCGGCGTAACGGGTCCAGACGAAGGCGAAGGTGAGCAGCCACAGAAGAAAGCCGAGTTTGATGAAGATCAATGCGGGGCTGTCCAGCCAGAACTCGCTCTTCGGGTACAGCGAATACGGAATCCCGGCGAAATAGCGGCCCCCGAAGATCAGTACGCCGCCGGCTAACGCACACCATTGCATCAGGCGATCGCTGTGCACTTCCGGCACGCGCCGCACAATGCTCCCCATACTCATCCCGAAAGCTACAAACGCGGCCCATGGGAAGAACCCGAACAGGATGTAATCAGGTGCAAGATACTGCCTGAGGGCCGGCACGGCCGGCCAATCGATCGCCGAGGCGATAGGGGCGGCAGCGGCGATCACCGCGCCAAGCACGAAGCACAGCCGCATGCGGTCTTCCGTCCGGAAGAGAGCCATCAGCGACATCACCGCTACGGCCAACGCCATCGCATTCAGGATGTCCACGCGGAAGATATCGGTCCAGGGGCTGTTCGGCCACGCAAATGCCCACATCTGAAGGCGGAAGAGGAACGCGATCGCGAACAGGTACCCGGCGCGCTTCCACCCTTCCACCACGCGGCGTAGGGGGGTCATCCCTTTCTTCTCGGCACCGTCCAGCCGAAGGGCCAGCGTGAGACCGGTCAGGAAAAGGAACACCGCGGGAGGCAAACCGCCCACGAATTGCGACAGGACATACCCCGCCTGATCCCTCAGGTCCGGCCGCGTGAAGGCATGGAAAGAGTGCCCCTGCAGCATGATCAAAGCCGCCAGTCCACGGAACCAGTCGATATAGTGTAGCCGCCCCGTCTTCGACTCTGTGGGAGGGGCGACGGCTTGTGCGGAAGCCATCGAGAACAACTTCTACCAGTTTACTAGATGCCGCTACTTCTTTTCCCGTTGCACGCCTTTGGGCAGTTTCAGTTTGAGATCCGCGTCCGACAGCGGCGGATTGACCTTTAGATTCAGATACGTGACCACATGGTAGTCGCCGCCCGACTGATGAAACTTCTGTTGGACCGGGTAGCCGGTCGCGGGATCGATCCACAACTCGGCCTTCTTGATGTGCCGCGAGAGGTCCTCGGACTTCGGCGTCAGTTCCAGCCTGACCGTCATGTGGCCCGCCACGACCTCTTCGCCCCCCATCGCCACCGTGTAGTCACGCTCCAGATCCTTGCGCGGCATCCCGAACCCGAGCAGAAAGAACTGCTCTACGACACCGCGGCTCTTGCCGACGTTGTACTCCTCCACTTTGTTCAACTTGGGGTAGAACAGCTCGATCTTGCCGCCGTCGAACGTCGCCGATTTCGCGTCCGGCTTGACGAGTTCGGTCAGCATGCGAAGACCCTTTCCGGAGCGGCGCACCAGGACCCTGCCCTCTTCACTGTCGTCGCTATTGATGACGTGGGTGTGTAACGTCTTGCGGATGTCGGCGCGCATGGCGCGAAACGCCGCGGCCGAGTTGTCCATCTTTGCGAGGATCGCATCGGAGGAGGCGGCCGCGCCGCACAGGGTCGTGATCAAGGTCAGGGCGAGGTAGCGGAGTCTCACGGAAACGTCCTCAACTGGTTCGACGAAGCGCTTCTTTGATCGTGTACAAACGTCTCAGGGCCGGGTCAACACCAGATAGCCTTTGAGTTCGTTCTCGGCTTCATCCCGAATTGCCTGGACATGCAGGACCACGGGCTTCCTGCCGATGCGGCTTGCCAGGACATCCGCGGCTTTTGCGGCAAGCTGGCTGTCCGGCGCGGCCTCCAGCAGGGCCTGGTCCAGCCAATACGACTCTGTGCCGTGCTCGGCGGGAAGTTTCACGATGCTAGTCGGGTTGATCATCCGCGGCTGATCGCGAAACCACTCGCGCGGCGTCAGGAACACGAACGCCAGAACCGCTCCCACCATCACGTCATATTGCCAGGAACCGCGGTTGAACTCCCACAGCAGAAAGCGCTTTCCGCCTTCTACCACGCTGTTTGCCATTCTGCTCCAGCATACCAGGAAGCGCTTTGCTATAACAGTTGGCGAACGAATGACTCGCCGTGAAGTCCTGGTGGCGTCCTGTGCTCCCCTTGCCGTCGCTCAAACGCCCGATCGAAAGCCCCGTGTTGCCTGCATTCTCAACGCGTATTTCCCCAACTCCCACGCCGATGTCTTCATGGGACGCCTGCTGGAAGGCTACCGGCTGAACGGCGTCAGCCACCGCCCTCGCGTGGAAGTCGCGTCCTTCTATGTCGACCAGTTTCCGGTCAACGATATGGCTCGGGAACAGGCCGAAGAGTATGGAGTCAAGATCTACTCCACGGTGGCGGAAGCCCTGCGACTGGGAGGCAAGGAACTCGCCGTCGACGGCGTCGCGATCATCGGCGAACACGGCAATTACCCGCGGACGCCGCGGGGAAACTTCATGTATCCCCGCTGGAAGCGATTCGAGGAGGTCACCCGCGTCTTCGCCCAGGACGGCCGCGTCGTACCCCTCTTCAGCGACAAGTACTTCGCCTACGAATGGTCCGACGCCGTGAAGATATACGACACGGTCCGCAAGATGCGCATCCCGTTCATGTGCGGGTCCACGCTCCCGCTTACGTGGCGCCGGCCGCCGCTGAACTTGTCGGGAGGCATCAAGCTCGACGAAGCGATGGCCGTCTCCTTCAGCGATCTGGAAGAGCACGCCTACCACGCCATCGAACTGATGCAATCGATGGTCGAGCGCCGTTCGGGCGGGGAATCCGGAGTGGCCGCGGTTCGCTGTGTCGAAGGCGACGAGGTCTGGAAACTGGCGGAACGGGGCGAGTGGTCGCGGGGGCTGCTGGACTCGGCACTCTCCCGGCGGATCAATCCGGCGCCCGCCTCATCGAGGACGCCGCCGCAGGTCATCCAGGTCCGCTACCGCGACGGCCTGAAGGCCGCGGTTCTGAACCTGGACGGATCCACGCGCGACTATCTGTTTGCGGCGCGGGAGCGCGGGAATCCCCAGCCGCTTTCCTCGTGCTTCTACATCCAGCTCTACGTCCACAACCACTGGAGCTTTATGGTCCGCGACTTTGAAGACCTGGTGTTGACGCGTACGCCGCCCAACCCGCAGATCGAGCGCACGCTGCTGGCGACCGGGATTCTGCTGTTCGGGCTGGAGTCGCGTTTGCGAGGGCAGCAATGGATGGACACGCCGGAGTTGGCGATTCGCTATTGAGCCATTAGGGGCGGTGGACAGATGGCCTTGCTATTATGTGCCAATTTTGGCACACTGGGCTTTGGTCGATCTCTCCAAGAAACTCCCAGCGTTCTTCATATCAGAGCGCCACGGGCCGCGAGCCGGTCAGGGAGTGGGTCTTGGCGCTTTCCACCGGGGATCGGAAGATCGTCGGTCGCGATATTCAGAAGGTCGAATTCGGCTGGCCGCTTGGCATGCCCTATTGCCGGAGCCTCGGTAACGGCCTGTGGGAAGTGAGAAGTGATCTGACCGATGGAAAGATCGGCCGCGTATTCTTCTGCGTGGCACAAGGGCGCATGGTTCTGTTGCATGGTTTCATTAAGAAGACGCAGAAGACTCCGTCGCAGGACTTGAAACTTGCGCTCACGCGGATGAAGGAGGTGAACTGAGATGGAGCCTAAGAAAAAGGGGAAGATCGGTTCGTCGTTCGACAGCTTCCTGGCCGAACAGGGCATCCTGCAAGAGTGCCAGGAACAGGCCATCAAGCAGATTCTCGCCGATCAGATCAAGGCCGCCATGGAAAAGGACCGCTTGACCAAAGCCGCCATGGCAGCTCGCATGCAAACCAGCCGCCGCGCACTCGATCGTCTGCTTGATCCCAAGAACACGGGTGTTACGCTCCATACTTTGCAGCGCGCCGCCATCGCCGTCGGACGGCAACTTCGCCTTGAACTTGTCTGACCTTCTTTCTGACCGCAATGGCGCACTCTCCTATAGCCGGCATTCCGAGCGATGGCGTTTTCGATCGCCAACCGCGGATCACTTCACTTGCGTGACCGGAATCCGGAGCAGGCGGATATCTTCCATGTTCTCCGAGTGAATCACATACAGGCTGCCTGCGTGCTCCAGCAGGTGGGAATAGTGGTATCCGGCATAGCCGGGGTCCTTGCCCGCGTAGCGGTACACGGTGGGAGTGTCGCGCAGCACGGCCATCGACGTGAAGACCCGCCCGTCCGCCGAGACCGATAGACAGACCGGATTGCGGACTCCGCTGGTATTGGGGTTGGACACCATCACATAACGCCCGTCACGCAAATGCAGCACGTTGAACTTGGCAGTCGCGTCGGGGAAATCCGTTTTCACCGGAGCGGTCCACGCACGTCCGCGATCGGCGCTGAACGCCCGGTACAACCTTCGCGACTTGGTATTGTCCCGCATGGCGGCGGCGAGCGACCCATCCGGCAGCGTCCACCACACGGGCTCGTCCATCTTCGATCGGTCCTCCGGCGGAGGAAGGGTGAAGGCCTCCCACGCACCCGGCGACGCTTTCCCGCCGATCATCATCGAAGTCCGATTGCGATGATCGCGGCGCGCCATCATCCACTCGCCCGACGGAAGCCGCTCGGGCGGGAAGTTGTTGATCGTGTCGGCGGCAATGACGATGGGCGCGTCCCAGGCGTGACGTTGTCTGTTCCAGCGATATCCCCGCAGCACGAGGCCGGGACCGAACAACGGGCGCACGGCTTCATCGTACGCGGCCAGGGCGAAAAGCTCTCCTCCGCGGATCCAGAAGCCGCGGGCGAAGTAGCGCATGTTGGCTTCGTCTTCGCGACCCATGATCATGCCCGGCTCGGACCACGTGCGTCCGTCACGGCTGGTCGAATAGCGGACGTGCTGGCCGACCTGGAGATCGCGAACGCGGTTGGAACTCCACATCGCCCAGAACTTCCCGTCGAAGCGGGCGATGTACGGATGCATGTTGAATCCGGCGTCAGGCTCCACGGCTCGGAAGATCGTGATCAACTCTCCCTGGAGCCGAGGCAGCGCGGAGAAATCCATGGGGTTGCGCGACGCATCCAAGCCGGGGACCGCGAACATGTGCGCCGCTCCCGCCTCCGCGAAGGCGACGGCGGCCGCGCCCAGAAACATCAGTAGGGCGCGGTTCATCTTGACTCCTTCGCGCGCAGCCACCGCCGCATCGTGCGCGCGGGAGCGGCCAGCCTTTGAGCCAGCCGTACAACCGGCGACTCCAGCGCGCGCCATAGTTCCATTTCCCGCTGGTACAGATGTTCGATCTGCTGATCCCTGCGGGCGAGCAGCAGTTGCAGTTCATGGACGTCGGCGTGATTGAGCGCGTAGCCCTCGGCAAATCGGTCGGGCAGCGGGCGCGGAACATAGAAGGTCCCGTGCGGCGCCGCCATCTCCTCGGCCGGCCGGTCCTTGGTGTAGAAGTACACGGCCAGGGAACGCCTGCCCAGGTGCGCGTATTCCTCCGGCATCGCGATGAGCTCGAAGCCATGCCAGGAACTTTCCGAGGTCTCGAAGATCACGCATCGGTTGGCCGCCGGCGTAACCCGCGCCACAACGTTCTCCTCCCTCTGCTTGGGATTGCGGTGCAGTTCCAGACATCCGCCCCAACTCTCCTCCCAGCGTTCGTTGAGGAACAGAATCAGGTTCAGCCGCCGGTGCCGTTTCGTCCGCGGGTGGTAGTTGAAGTCGACGTGGATGTCCAGTTCCTGGCCGTTCAGATTGAGATGAGCGCCGCCGCCGACGTAGTCGGGATCGTATTCGAGGCCGGCGATTCCGGTCACCCGTCCCAGCCATTCCAGGAATTCCGGCGACTGGATCATCTGGTCAAACTGCCGAAATGACGGTCCCAACTCCGTGACGCGAGGGAAGACCGCCTTTCCGCCGGCGACCCCCAGTTCATTCCGCGCCGAGGCCGCATCGTATCCGGGAAATTCGCGATCGAGCGCCTGGCACAGCGCCGGCTCCAACAACCCGTCGAATACGACGTGCGGAAACGGTGGATTCGATCGAAACTGCTCACGCAACGCAGCAATCGTGCGTGATTCGCTGAGGTGACCTGACAGGGGAAGCACGGTCTGCTTCTGATCCTCTCACAGTTCCGGGCAATCCCGGCCGCCATGCGGTAGCGTCAAAAGAGAGCCTATGCGGACTGTATTCTTTGCTTTTCTTTTCTGCGTTCTTCTCTCCGCCCTCGACGTACCTCGTCCGGAACATCCTCAGCCCCAGTTCCAGCGGGAGCCCTGGCTGAACCTCAACGGCCGCTGGGAGTTCGAATTCGATGACGCCAATCGAGGCCTTGACGAAAACTGGGCCACCTCCAACCGCTCCTTTCCCCGCTCCATCACGGTGCCCTATGCTTTCGAGAGCAAACTCTCAGGCATCGGCGACACCTCGTTCCACCCATACGTCTGGTATCGCCGCGCCTTCAACATTCCCGCCGACTGGAAGCAGAAGCGCGTTCTCGTCAAGTTCGGCGCGGTCGACTATCACGCGACCGTATGGGTGAACGGCCACAAGGCCGGGGAGCATGAAGGCGGCAGCGTGCCCTTTGCTTTCGACGTTACGCCTTTGCTGAAGTCCGGCGGAAACGTTCTCACGGTCCGCGCCGAGGATCAGCCTACCGATCGCTATCAGCCGCGCGGTAAGCAATACTGGGAGCCCAAGTCGCGAGGGATCTTCTATACACGCACCACCGGCATCTGGCAGACCGTCTGGCTGGAAGCCGCCGGCGACAGCTACCTCGAGAACGCGCGGATCACTCCCTCCAACGACGGCACGGTCCGTGTGGAGGCCCAGGTGGCCCGCCCGGCCGGCGATCTGGAGTTCCACGCCACGGTGAAGTGGAAGGGCGAAACCGCAGGCGCGTCCTTCGCCCGCGTCCGCGGCTCTCGCGCCGCCAACGCCGTCTTCGTCAAGTCTCCGGAACTCTGGTCGCCGGCGACGCCCAATCTCTACGACCTCATGATCGAACTCCGCCGCGGCGGCCAAACCCTCGACCGCGTGCAGTCGTACTTCGGTTTCCGTCACGTGGCGATCGAGAACGGACGCGTCACCGTCAACGGGCGTCCAGTGTATCTGAAGTTTGTGCTCGACCAGGGCTACTGGCCGGAAAGCACGCTCACCCCGCCCTCCGACGAAGCCATCCAGTACGACATTCGCCTGACCAAAGAGATGGGGTTCAACGGCGCGCGCAAGCACCAGAAGGTGGAGGATCCACGCTTCCATTACTGGGCCGACAAGATGGGCTTCCTGGTTTCGGGCGAGATTGCCAATGCGTATCTCTACGACGCGACCTACGCGCAGAAGTTCAGCCGCGAATGGATGGAAGCCGTCGCCCGCGACTACAATCATCCGTCCGTCATCATGTGGGTGCCCATCAATGAAAGCTGGGGCGTGGACAATCTCACGGACCCGGCTCAGCAGGCGCACCTGCAGGCGCTCTACTCGATGACCCGGGCGCTCGACGCCACTCGTTTCGTCATCGACAACGACGGCTGGCAGCATACCAACATGACCGACCTGTTCGGCATCCACGACTACGCGCGCGATGGAGCCGTGCTCTTCGAGAAGTACAAAGACATGGGCAAGCCCGGATATCCCGTGCCCAACAACGCGCGTGGGATTCTCGCGCCGGGATTCCGGTACAACGGCTCGCCGGTCTTCCTGAGCGAGTTCGGCGGCATCGCTTACATCGCACCCGGCGCACAAGTCCCGCCGGAATCGTGGGGATACTCCGGGGTTGAGAAGACGCCGGCGGCCGCCCTGGCGCGGCTCGGCAGCCTCTACGACGCGATCGCGCGAATCCCCGCCTTCATGGGCATTTGCTACACGCAGATCACCGATGTGGAGCAGGAGATCAACGGCCTGATGACTTATGACCGCAAGCCGAAGTTCGACGTGAAGACGATCCGCGAGTTGAACGAAAAGCTGAGGTAATCGGAGCCGCGACCGTCAGGGAGCGGTGGCGGGGGCACTGCTCGCTGGAATGCGTAACACGTCGGGAACAGCCGCCGCTCCCTGACGGTCGCGGCGGCTCAGACAGGCTCGGCTCAAATCGAACTTTACGCGTTCAAGTGCCGGTTCAACCGCTCGATCGCCTCGTCGATCTCCGCCGGCGATTTGTAGCCGATCGTCATCGCATCCACCGCGCCGAGTTTCGTCACAAACCGGATCGACTCGTCGCGCACCTCCGGAGACCGGAACGCGCCTTCGCCCATGATCTTCATGCCGATGACGCCCGTACCCTGTCCGTGGACCTTCTTGATGTGGGTAATGACTTCGGGCACCATACCCGTTCCCTTGTCCTCGCCTTGCAGGTTGTCCATGCGGGTTCCGTTGTGGTTGACCCGCAGCAGCGCCACATCCAGCCACCGGTTGTCGGGGAACGTCCGCAGTGGCAGGATGCCGTGACACGATGCTCCGTGCGCCAGGATGATCTTCTTGTTTTTGATCTCGGAGAACTGGTCGCGCAGCCGCTTGAGTTCCTCCGTCCATCCCGCCGTCCGGACACAGTGGATCAGCAGGATGTCGAAGTATTCCGAGTTGAGTTCCTTTCGGAACCGGTCGATCGTCGCCTGCGGATTGTCGGATTCGCGCCAGCGGAACTTGGTCATCAGCCGGTACGAGTCGCGCGGAATGCCCTTGAGGGCCTCCGCCAGCATCTCGTGCATCTGGTCGTAAGAGTCCGCCGTCTCGAAGAATCGGATGCCCTGGTCATAGGCGTGGCGGACCAGGCGCGTGAACTGTTCCTGGCCGAGATCCCGTTGCACTTTGCCGCCGAAGGTGCCGGTGCCGAAGGCGAGCCGGGTTACCTTGACTCCGGAGTTGCCGAGCGTCACCCAATCGGTCGCGCTCTTTTTTGCGGCGTAAACAATGGAACCGCCGGCGGCGAGGGCTCCAGCCGACACGGCTGCGCCTTTCAGAAAATCACGTCTGGAATAACCGGACATTGCGTACTCCTTTGCTGATCTGGTTTGAACCGCGCCCGAAAAATCAGGATACCGTGATTGGCGACCCGCGGACAGGACGCTCGGACAAACCTGATCTCTACAGCCCAGGGCTGAGAACGCGGAAATCGGGAACAGCCAGCCACCGTTCCGTTGAAAAGTGCCGCCGGGAGACGTCTTTTGTCGCCCGGCGGGCGCGGACGGCAGGGACCAGGCTGCGCCGGGCGACACGCCTGCGCCGGGCGACACGCCTGCGCCGGGCGACCAGGCTGCGCCGGGCGACAAAAAACGTCGCCCGGCGCCACTGGAGGGTCGCGGCCGTGGGCTCGATGGTGATTATCGGCGGGGAACGGAGGTCTGCCAGCTTTTCTGCCAATGCCGCTTGCCGTTTACCGTCACCTCGACGTCGCTCAGGAAATGAAATGATTCCCGATCGCTGGTTAGCGTTTCGTTCGCTTCCACCTTGATGCGCCGGTTGGCGGGACCCAGCGTGTACTCGTTGCTGGCACGCATCCCGGCGTTGGCAGGATTCGCCCGGGACACCGTGTACCACGATTGGGCCCGGCGCTCATCCTCCCCCAGCTTCGACGAACGCCGCAGATGCACCGTCACGGTACCCTTCACCAGGTCGTGCGTGATCTGGTGTTCGGTCGCCGGCGCGTTTTCAGGCTTCGGGTCCGGTTTCGGAGACGGCAGCAGGGCCGGGACCGGCAGCATCGGGACCTGCCGCGGCATCAACGGCAGAACCACGTGCGACGCCTGCGTTGCTCCCCGGTAGATGGTGTTGGTCGCGGCCTTCGCGGTAGGCCATGCGTTCTGGAAATCGGCGCTGGCCACGGAAACGCGCACCCGGTGTCCGGCCGGGAACACATACGCCATGTACTTCAGATCGACCCCCAGGCGGTAGACGTCACCCGGCGTCAGCGGCTCCGGTTCGCTGTGCGAGTTCCGCCGTTCCGCCCGCAATCCACCGTCGGTGATCCACTTGGACGTGCCGTCCGGCGCAACATCGGTGATCTTCACGTGGAAGTACGCCGTGTCCGCCGTCGATGACACGAACAGGATCGCCTTGGGCTGGCCCGTGATCTCTGTAGCCGAGGCAAAGGGTTCGCCGGTGTAGGTGAGCGAAAGCGCCTCGTCCTGCCGCTGGTCGACCGGCATGGCGTACGGCAGGATCCCGCCACCCCAGTAGATGCCGGACGTGATTCCGACGGTGGGGTTGTAGCGGTACGAATCCTTCTCCGCCGCCCCTTCGGCCGTGTCGCGGACCAACTTCCCGTTGGCCGCGAGATATAGATTCGCCGCCTGGGTCCGCGCGGGCGGCCATTCGTTTTCGTGACGCCACAGGCCGTTGTCGTGGATGTACATCCGTGACTCCGGCTCCTTGTAGGTGCGAACGAACAGGGCGACCGGCGGTTCCTTCAGCACTCCCGTATCGATTCCTTTCAGCCACCGGTCGTACCACTTGAGCAGTTCGCGGCGGAAGTCGATGCGAGGCCCGGGGACCGCCTCCTCGGGCCAATAGTGGCCCCACGGTCCAATGAACACTTTCTTCGGTACCTGAAGGCGCGAAAACGCCCGCAGGATCGGCGTCGGGTAGCAGTCGGCCCAACCGCTCCAGAGCATCACCGGGACTTTGATGCGGCTGTAGTCGGGCTGGAGCGACCGGTCGCGCCAGTACTTGCCGTGAAGTTGCCCGGTGATGAACCCGACGCCCCAGGGCACGTTCTTCTCGAGCCTCTCCCGCCACAGGTCGTTCCACCCGACGCCGGTCACTTCGGGATCCGGAGGACCGAAGTTGCCGGCGGTCATCAACGGCGAGAATGCGTCGAACATATAAGGACGCAGCGACCCGCCGGGATACGTCCAGTCCAGATAGACGTCGTCATTCGACGATCCGACGACCAGGGTCTTCAGGTGCGGAGGATTCTGGACGCCGACCTGCCATTGCACCACTCCGCCGTACGACATACCCCACATGGCGACGCCGCCATCGCACCACGGCTGCCCGGCGATCCATTCGACCATGTCGTAGGCGTCCTTCCGCTCCTCGTCGGAGTAGATGTGATGACTCCATCCCCCGGAGTTGCCGGTTCCGCGCACGTCGAAGTACACGACCGCGTATCCGCGTTCGGCGAAATAGCTCGGCCCGTCGAAGCGGTGATTGTACTCCGCGTCCGAATAGGAATCCTTGACGGACGAAAGCCATCGGTAGGGGTTATAGGCCATGATCGCGGGGAATCGCCCGGGCGCGTCCGGCCGGACAATCACGGTCGCCAGTTCCACCCCGTCGCGCATTCGCGCCCGCACCCGCCGCTCCACCCGCACGCGGTGATACCCCAGCGCTTTGCGAACATGATCCGCCACTTCCCGGGCGAGGGCTTCCGACCCGACCTCGTTGAAGTGCACGTTGAGCGGCAACTGCAGTTCGGCCGAGCGTGGAAGGGCGAGGGCGTAGAGGTCGTTGATCGCGACTCCCGCCTCTTGCATCACGCGACGGGCGACGGCGTCATAGCGCAAGGCATCCGCCGTTCGCCGCACGGGGCTCAAGACGCCTTCCGGGACGGGGGTCGTCGTGGCCCAGACGAGTTTGGCGCCCGTCGCTTTCAGTCGGCTGACGATCGTCCGCAGGTTCCGTTCATACTGATCGATCGGCGTGAGCAAACGGTTATTGGCGTCTACGCGAATATCGTGCAAACCGAAGTTGAAATGGATCACGTCCCATTTGCCATCGCCGAGCCACTCCTTCAGCCGCTGGACGCCGTTGCCCGTTTGGAAAGCGTTGCCCGCGTTGTGCTCCACCCGCGCGGTTCC
>JBJXGR010000193.1:0-9887 GCA_046160045.1 Bryobacteraceae bacterium | reverse complement strand
GCCGCGCGACGTCACTTCCCGGAGGATTCATACAAAGAGTGAAAGGTCTCCTTCGTCATCGCATAGCCGTCCCTGCCACCGGGATCGTTGTAGACGAGATAATCGCCGGCCTTGTAGGCTGTGGAGCCTCTTTGGTTTGGATTGTGCCCGCCTGCTGAGCCTCCTCGGCCCACACAGGCGTGTCCTTTTCGTACACGCCAGGACTTACCTGGCGATAGGTGCGATCGAAGGTCTCTCCGTCCACGGTGTACTCATCGCCCTGGTTGTTCACCAGCCAATCGCCGCGCTTCGATCGCTGCGTGCCACCTCATTTTTGGTAAACGAACCCTTCGGTATCGAGGTCCAGCCGGACGGCGGTCACCGAGGTCCGCTTCTTTCGACGGTTGTACATTGAAAAGTCCACGTTGAAGAAGCAACACCGGAAGGCCTTAAAGCTCGCCAAAGTCGAGGCCTTCACCATCTATACATTTCGCCATACCTGCCTCACGCGATGGTCGGCGCACATGGATCCCTATACCCTGGCCTACTTGGCTGGTCACAACGATTTTTTCGACCACCGAACGCTATGTCCACCCACAAGCCGATGCCGTCCGCGCGGCGATGGATCGTGCGCGCGGTGCAAAAGGTGGGCATAGTTCTGGGCATAAAGACGACAAAGCGGCTGAGGTGCCATCCGCCCCAACCGCTGTATCTACCAATGATTCCACTAAGTTAGATGGTCGGGGCGAGTGGATTCGAACCACCGACCTCCTGGTCCCGAACCAGGCGCTCTAGCCAGGCTGAGCCACGCCCCGATCTTTTTTATGATAGTACACGCCGGCAGGTGCGGACAAGGTCTGCACTGCGTATTGCAAACACGCAACGCAGGAAAGCGAGGGCAAAAGGCTGGACAACCCGTAGTTTCAGATCGAACGCCGTTGAGGCCTGTTAGCCCGGCACCCTGGGGCCAGTGAAGTATCCAGTGCTATGCTTTCGATGGTGCCGACTGGTCACCCCAGGGGGCCTTGTTCATGACACTTTCTGATTTCCGCAACGAACCGTACACGGATTTTTCGGCGCCGGCCAACCGGGCGGCCATGGAAGCCGCACTGGCACGGGTTCGGGCCCAGTTTGGCAAAGAGTACGACTTGAGGATCGCCGGAGGAACGGCGAAGACGCAAACCAAGCGCAACTCGGTCAATCCTTCCAGTTCCAACGAGGTTGTGGGCATCCATCAACAGGCAACGCCGGAGATGGCCGATGAGGCGATCGACGACGCGCATCGGTACTTTTCGGAGTACAGCCGAATCCCGGCGGAGACCCGCATCGGCATTCTCAAGCGAGCCGCGAGCCTGATGCGCCAACGCAAGTTGGAGTTCAACTCCTGGCTGGTCTATGAAGCCGGAAAGAGTTGGGTGGAGGCGGAAGCCGACACGTCGGAGGCGATCGATTTCTGCGAGTACTACGCTCTCCTGATGGAACGGCTGGCCGGTCCGCAGGCGGTGTCGCAGATGCCGGGCGAACGCGATGAGATGTACTACCTGCCCCTGGGCGCCGGTTTGGTGATCCCGCCGTGGAACTTCCCGCTAGCGATTCTTTGCGGGATGACCGTGGCCGCACTGGTTGCGGGCAACACGGTAGTGTTGAAGCCATCGAGCGAGACTCCGACCCTTGCGGCAAAGTTCTGCGAACTGATGCTGGAGGCCGGGCTTCCGCCCCGGGCGCTGTCCCTGGTGGTCGGCAGCGGCGGCACCATCGGCGACCGCATGGTCCTCAATCCCAAGACGCGGTTTATTGCCTTTACCGGTTCGCGCGAAGTCGGGCTGCGGATCAACGAACTGGCCGCCAAGCCTCAGCCGGGCCAGGCGTGGATCAAGCGCGTGATCGCGGAGATGGGCGGCAAGGACGCCATCCTGGTCGACGGCGACTGCGATCTCGACCGGGCGGTCGACGGAGTGTTGGCGTCAGCCTTTGGATATCAGGGACAGAAGTGCTCCGCCTGCTCGCGTGCGATCGTCGATCGACGGGTCTACGACGCGTTCCTCGAGAAACTGATTCCCAAAGTGAACGCGATTCGGGTGGGACGGGCGGATCAACCGGACAACTACATGGGGCCGGTCATCAGCGGTGGCGCCCGGCAATCGATCCTCAACTATGTCGAGATTGGCAGGAGCGAAGGGCGGCTGGTGGCCGGGGGCGGGCCGGGAGACCCGTCGGGATACTTCGTCCAGCCGACGGTGATCGCCGATGTCGGTCCGCGATCGCGAATCTTTCAGGAGGAGATCTTCGGGCCCGTGTTGGCGGTGACGAAGGCAGAGGATTTCGAACATGCGCTTGCCCTGGCCAACGACTCCGAGTACGGTCTTACCGGCGCGATCTACTCCAATGATGCGGGTCATGTGAGGGAAGCGCGCGAGCGCTTCTTTGTCGGAAATCTGTACGTGAACCGCAAGTGCACCGGAGCCATGGTGGGTGCGCACCCATTCGGGGGCTTCAACATGTCGGGGACAGATTCGAAAGCGGGGGGGCCCGACTACCTTCTGCTGTTCCTGCAAGCGAAATCGATCGCCGAGAAGATCTGACATCCCGAGAGCGGCACTGCGTGAACGAGCCAGGCACCAGTGGCGTGCGAAAGTGGGGAACTGAAGTTCCCTTGCGAGCTGACGCTCGCGCCACGGGAGCGAAACGGCCGAACTCGGGCCCGTGGGCTCAGCTCAGTCTCAGAGGCTGTGAGAAGAAGGGGACGGCCACCCCGTTTCCCGATCAACGTTTTGTGGAGAATCAACGAGTTGTGGTCGTGAAACGGGGTGACCGCCCCCAATTCTTCACAGCTTCTCACGCACGCGCTTCGGTGTGCGATCATCACCGGACAAAAAAGGGGCAGCCTGGACGGCTCAGGGCTAACTTCCACTCTGCCGTTTGCGATAATCGGCGTGGTGGCGGGCAAGAGAACTCTGCTGGCAGTCGACGACGAAGCCGCGGCGCGGTATGCGATGACGCGGGTCTTTCAAAGCGCTTATCGCGTCGTCGAGGCATCGAGCGTCGCCGAAGCCCGCGACCGCCTCTCGTCGGACCGGCCGGACGTCGTCCTTCTCGACTACAATTTACCCGACGGAGACGGCGTCGCACTCCTGAAAGAGATCGGTACGGGGTCCGACGCGCCCGCCGTCATCATGATCACGGCACATGGCTCCGAGCGCATCGCGGTGGACTCGATGAAAGCCGGCGCGTACGACTATCTCACCAAGCCCTTTGAGTTGGACGAACTGCGGCTGCTCGTCGCCCGCGCCATGGAGCGGCAGGAACTGCGGGACGAGGTTCGCGGCCTGCGCGAGCAACTCGCCGGCGAGGGCCAGTTCGGCGCCATGGTCGGCGACTCCGAGCCCATGCACGAACTCTTCCGCTTGGCCGAACGCGTCGCGCAAACCGACCTGCCAGTCCTGCTGCTTGGCGAGAGCGGCACCGGTAAGGACCTGCTGGCACAGGCGATTCACGCCCATAGCGGCCGCACCGCTGGACGGTTCGTGGCGCTGAATTGCGCGGCGCTGCCGGAATCGTTGGTCGAAAGCGAGTTGTTCGGCTACGAGAAAGGCGCCTTCACGGGCGCCGCCGCCGCTCGGGCCGGCAAGTTCGAACTGGCGCACGAAGGCACCCTGTTCCTGGACGAAATCGGCGACATGGAGACTTCCACGCAGAGCAAGATTCTGCGCGCCGCCGAGTCGGGCTTCGTGGAACGGCTGGGCGGGTCGCGGCCGATCCCGATCGACGTGCGGCTGATCAGCGCCACCAACAAAGATATCCAGGCCGCCATCCGGGACGGCAGCTTTCGCGAGGATCTGTATTTTCGTCTTGCCGGCATCACGTTGCAACTGCCGCCGTTGCGGGAGCGGCGGGGTGACATCCCCCTGATGGTTGAGCGCTTCTGGCACGAACTCCAGCGGAAATACGAGCGCGAGGGACCTCGTCTGACCCGGGCTGCGATTCTCGCCCTGCAATCCGCCTCATGGCCCGGCAACGTCCGCCAATTGCGGAGCGTGGCGGAGAAACTCTTCGTGCTCGCCAGGAACGACAGCGTCGAAGAGTCCGACGTGGCTCTGAGTCTCGGGTCCTCTCCCTCGGCGCTCCCCGCCGCGTCAGGTCTGTTCGAAGCCGCGGACTACCGCGAGGCGAAGAAGGCTTTCGAGAGCGAGTTCCTGGCCCGCAAACTCCGCGACCACGGGGGGAACGTCACCCGGACCGCGGCTTCGATCGGCATGGAGAGGCAGAGCCTTCAGGAGAAGATCAAGAAGCTAGGCCTTAGCCGCCTGGGCAAGGAAGAGTGATAATTCGAAGTGACATGACCGCTCTGACGCGCCGTCACCTGCTCGCCGGCAGCCCTTTGCTCGCTGCCCGACTACCCAGGAGGGTCCGGGTCGCCGTGATTGGCCTCCAGGGCCATCCCAACGAGGTGATCGGGCCGTTAGATCAACTTCCGGACGTCGAGTTGGTGGCCATCGCGGATCGATCCGAGGCGGAAATCGCCAAGGTCCGGAAGAACCCTCGCGCGGCCGCGGCGCGCGCCTATCCCGACTATCGGGTGATGCTCGATCGCGAAAAGCCCGACGTCGTCGGGGTTTGCAATGCCGCGGACGAACGCGCCCCCGCCGTCCTGGAATGTTCCCAGCGCGGTCTCCACTGGATCGCGGAAAAGCCGCTCGCCAACTCCCGCGCGGAATTGGAAGCGATTCGCAAGGCTTTGGCGGCGAATCCCCGGATCCGCTTCAGCATGCTGCTGCCGATGCGTTTTGATTCGCCGTATCTGGCTTTGAAAGCCCTCTGCGCGTCCGGCGAAATCGGCGAAGTCGCCCAGATCTCGTCGCAGAAGTCGTACAAATGGCGAACGCAGCCGGAATGGAAGAAGCATTTCAAGAGTTATGGGGGAACGCTTCCCTGGATCGGCAGCCACATGGTGGACTTGATGCGGTGGACGAGCGGCCGGGAATTCACCGAAGTCTTCACGTATCAAGGCCAGGTCGGCGGATTCCCGGAAATCGGCGAAATGGAGAACACCACCGGGAGCGTCTTCCGGATGGACAACGGCGGCGTCGCCACCCTGCACATGGATTTCCTGCGGCCGGAGATCTCGCCCACCCACGGGGACGACCGTCTGCGCCTTGCCGGTACCAAGGGGGTCGCAGAATACCTCGCCGCGACGGGTGTCACGATCGTATCCGAAGGCCGCAAACCGGAGGTGATCCGGAAACTCCCGGACAAGCGGAGTGTCTTTGTTGATTTTCTTGAATCGGTCTACAACGGAGCCGCGCCGGGCCTCTCATCGCGCGATATTTTTCGCACCTGCGAAATCGTCCTCGCCGCTCGTGAGTCGGCCGAGCTGAGCCGCGCCGTAAAGCTCTGATAACAAAGCTGTCTAAGAGTCCTTAGTACCCGTTGGAGAGACGAACGCCGCGAGGTGTGATATGGTTGATCTGTGACGACCGCACCGCTCGTCATCATTGCTGTTTGCACCCTGGTCCTCCGGTTCTGGTGTAGCCGGGTGATACTGCTGCTCAGCAGGAATGAGAGCAGAATGGCCGAGGTTCTCAGCCGCGACTCCAGGCTCTCCCGCACTTTTTGGGAAAACGTGTACGCCGATTTTCTCGGGCCGCAGATTCTCTGGATCTAGCGTTTATCAAAAGATAACCGTCCCACCATCGTACCGTGGCGCTGCCTGTTTCACGAAGCGAAACATCACCTCCCCGGCACCCGCGCGCTGACGAAACCGTGAACAATTGGGGGCGGAATTGTTCCTGCTACAGCGGAATGTTGCCGTGCTTCTTGCGCGGCATCGTATCCACCTTGTTCTCCAGCATGCGGAGCGCTTTGATGAGCCGAGGCCGTGTTTCCCTCGGTTCGATGACGTCGTCGACAAATCCCCGCTCGGCGGCAATGAACGGGCTGGCGAATCGTTCGCGGAACTCGGCGGTTCGCTTCGCCCGGAGTTGGCTCGCGTCGGCGGCGTCGGCAAGTTCCTTTCGATAAATGATATTCACAGCGCCCTCCGGACCCATCACCGCGATCTCGGCCGTTGGGTATGCGAAGTTCACATCGGTCCGCACGTGCTTGGAGCCCATCACACAGTACGCCCCGCCATAGGCCTTGCGTGTGATCACCGTGATCTTGGGGACTGTCGCCTCCGCGTAGGCATACAGCAGTTTGGCCCCATGGCGGATGATGCCTCCGTATTCCTGATCGGTTCCCGGAAGAAACCCAGGTACATCTTCAAAGGTGACGATGGGGATGTTAAAGGCGTCGCAGAATCGCACAAACCGTGCACCCTTGACAGAGGAATTGATGTCGAGACAGCCCGCCAGGTGAGCGGGTTGATTGGCGACGATTCCGACGGACTGCCCGCCCAGATGGGCGAAGCCGACAACGATGTTCCTGGCGAAGTGCTCATGGACTTCAAAGAACGTGGCATCATCCACTACGTGGCGGATGATCTCCTTGATGTCATAGGGCAGGTTGGACTCCGCGGGAACGATCGAGTCGAGCCGCGCGTCCTGGCGGTCGATCGGATCCTGAGTCGGGCGCCGCGGGGGATCTTCGCGATTATTCTGTGGCAGGTACCCAAGCAGCCCACGGATCATGCGCAGGCACTCGGCGTCGCCGGCGGTGATGAAGTGGCCTACGCCGCTCAACGTATTGTGCGTTTCCGACCCGCCTAGCTTTTCCTTGGTGACGTCCTCGTGAGTGACGGTCCGGATCACGTCGGGCCCGGTGACGAACATATAGCTGGTGCCTTCCACCATGAAGACGAAATCGGTGATGGCCGGCGAGTAGACGGCGCCGCCCGCGCACGGTCCCATGATTGCGGAAATCTGTGGCACGACGCCGCTGGCCAGCGTGTTTCGCAGGAAGATATCGGCATAGCCTCCGAGCGACAGGACCCCTTCCTGGATGCGCGCGCCTCCGGAATCGTTCAGGCCGATGACCGGCGCGCCGTTGCGCATGGCCAGATCCATGACCTTGCAGATCTTCTGCGCATTGGTCTCCGACAGCGATCCGCCGAACACCGTGAAGTCTTGCGCAAAGACATATACCAGCCGGCGGTCAATCATGCCGTATCCGGTGATGAACCCATCTCCGGGAACCACTTGCGACTCCATCCCGAAGTCCCGGCAGCGATGGGTGACGAACCGGTCGATTTCTTCGAACGAGCCCTCATCCAGAAGGAGTTCGATGCGTTCGCGGGCGGAAAGTTTACCTTCGGCGTGCTGGCGTTCACGGCGTTGGGCGCCTCCGCCTTCGTGGGCAGCCTTCCGGCGGCAGGCGAGTTCCTCGAGTCGGGTCATCGGATATTAGCGTATCGCACGGCGGCGGCATCTCCACCGCGATGGAACGCAAAAACACTGCCACTCTCATTTGGTGGGAAACTGTTGGCTGGCACGAAGGGTTGACCGTGGTGCGTGGTGTGGTCCTGTTCGCCTTGATTTCCGCTGCCGGGCTTCGAGCCTCGCCCGAGGATCGGGCGCTGGCATACCTCGCCAAAGAGGTTCCCGCATGGCGGCGGGAGAACGGTTGCTTCTCCTGTCACAACAACGGCGACGCCGCGCGTGCGCTGTATCTCGCGGTGCGACTCGGCCGGAGGGTGGACCCGGCTGCCCTGCACGAAACAACGGCGTGGCTCAGACGGCCCTCGCAATGGGAGAACAACCGGGGCGACCCACGGTTCAGCGACAAGGAACTCGCTCGGCTGCAATTCGCCGCCGGCCTCGCGGCGGCTCGGGATGCTGGAGCTGTCGTGGCGAAGCAGGCTCTGGAAGAAGCGGCAGCCGCGGTGTCCCTGCTCCAGCAGCGAGACGGTTCCTGGCGCGTCCAGGGCGACGAAGCCGCCGGCTCGCCGGTGACCTGGGGCGCCAGTGTGGCCACCGCGATGGCTCGCGAGGTTCTGCATGGCGCGGACGCCGTAAAATACCGGCCGTCGACGCAACGCGCGGATTCATGGCTGAGGCGGCTGCCGCTGCGGATGACCGCGGATGCCGCCGCCGTGTTGATCGCGTTGCCGGAGCGCGAGGACGAAGGGGTCGCTTTCCTGCGCAGCGCTCAATCGAGCGACGGAGGATGGGGACCGGCGGCGCACTCGCCGGCGGAGGCCTTCGACACGGCGCTGGCGCTGATTGGACTGAGCCGCACGGGAACGCGTCACGATGCATTGAAAACCGGCGGACGCGCGTGGCTGATTCGGAACCAGCTCGAATCGGGGGGCTGGCGGGAGACGACGCGACCCTCTGGTGGCGCCAGTTATGCCCAGCACGTCTCGACGACGGCGTGGGCCACCATCGCGCTGCTCCTGACCACGCCGCCCTGACCCTTCAGAACCGCACCCGGAAGGGCGCGGACAGCCCGGCAGGGTGCGGACAACCCGGAAGGGTGCGGACAGGGCGTGGCCGCGGACTCGCTTCCTGTCACCGCACCTCAAACCGGACCCGCCGCCATTCCCGGCGCACCTGGCGTTCCACCCGCTCGAACACATCCACGTCAAACGGTTTGCCAATCCGGTTTCCCGCCAGGTCCTCCAGCGCCGTATCCACGGCGAGGGAGTACGCTCCCGCCTCCCACGGGGACTTCGGCGTAAACCGCCATCCGGTCTCCTGCGCTTCGACCACGCCCTCACCGCCGATGGCGATGCCCGCCCTCCGCTCCACACGGATCAGGGACTGCGCTAAGGCATGATCCATCGCTTCCCCGAACTCGACCGTCAACGAACCGGAAGTTCCGCTCTGCGGAGTTGTAATCCGCCATCGAGCGGGATCGGGCGAGGTCCGATCGGCCGGCTCCACCAGGTATTCCTTCTTGAACGCAGGGAGCGTGGCCAAACCCTCGGCGTCCCTCCATCCGGCATCCACCACCAACGTCACTCGCCGGCCGGCCGGCAACGGCGGACCGACCTCCTGGTTGGGCAACAATCCCCGCTTGATGCGTCCCGGGTCAAATAACAACGTCAGGCGCTTTCCGGAACGATCCCAAAGTTCCTGCTCCAACTCCAGGAATGGCAGGTCCACGACAGCGCCCTTTTCATTGAGCAGCCGGACATGCGTATAGGCGTCGCCACGCGCCATCGGCTGGGAGAAATGGAGATAGAGCTTGAGCTGATTCTCCGGAATTCGGTCGCCCGAAGGATAGATGGCTTCGACCTTTGACGCTTCTCGTGGCTTTGCCTCGGGCGCCTTCAGGTTCACGATCAGGGGCGGCTCGGTCCGCAGCACCGCGCGGTACACGACGCCCGGCTGCGGAGGAAAGCGGGGCGTGAACGTCAACACGTCCCCGCGCAAGTCGTAGGAGCCCAGCACGGGAGTCCCCGGCGGTCCGCCATCCACGTAGACAGAAAAGAATTCCCGCGGCGGAGAACCCAAGGCGAACGGCCACCTATGGACGAGGAAACGTCCCTGCTCCAGCCGGATCTCGGCGCCGCTCGCCGCGAACGCGAGGCACGCCAGGGCGGCCAACCGCGCGAACGGCATAGTCTACGGCAGTGCCACCGTCTTCAGGTCGAGCGATCCCCCGTCGGAAGCGATCAGCATCAACGCCATGTCGCGGCTATAGCTGTCCAGTTGCTGGACGCCTTTGAGCGAACTGATCGTTTCGTAGGGCAGCCCAGTGACATCGGTCTTGCTGGTGATCGACGGCATTGCGTCGATCTTGTCCGTCGTCATCTTCATCACGCCCCGGCTGCTATTGCTCATGAGCAGGTAGTCCTTCCCGCCCTTTTGATACACGATCATGTCCAGCGGGCGGTTTCGGTTGCCGAGTTCGGCGATGGTGGTGCCAACCACTTTGGTCCCAGGCTTCAAAGCCGAAACCGGGAACTTCACCAGTGGAGTGCAGGTGTAGGCCGCCAGGAGATACGGATTCTGTTTCGTCCCATAGGC
>JBJXGR010000192.1:0-25400 GCA_046160045.1 Bryobacteraceae bacterium | reverse complement strand
TCCGGCCTGCTGCTATAGTGAATTCAAGATGCGCGGCGCGCGCGGTATTCTGCTGGCGGCAATCCTGGGCGCGGTCGTCGCGGTAGGGGTCCTCTATCGATTGCAGAAGCAGGCTGCGGACACCGCGGCGCCCCGGCCGCTCGATCCCCTGTCGGCCGATATTCAGGGCAAGGCCAGCGACTGGGAACTCACCAAATCGGACCGCGGCCGCCCGATCGTCAATATCAGGGCACGGAGTTTCCAGCAATCCAAGGACGGGTCCAAAGTGTTGCTGGAAGGCGTTCGCCTGCGCTTGTATCACCCCGATCGCGACACGTTCGACTATGTGGAGAGCGCGAAGGCCGAATTCTCGCCGGACGAACAGAAGCTGTTCTCGGACGGCGAAGTGAACATCACTCTCGGTGTTCCGCCGGAAGGCGAGCCGCAGCGGCAACTGGTTTCCATCAAGACCTCGGGCGTCTCCTTCGACAGCGCGTCCGGAAAGGCCACCACCGACCGGCTGGCCGAGTTTGTCTTTGCGAAAGGCAGCGGCAAGGCGATGGGCGCCACCTACGACCCCGCAACGCACGAACTCGAGATGAAAAGCGCGGTGGAGTTGAACCTGGCCCCTCCAGGCGCGAAACCGATGACGCTCGAAGGCGGCAATCTGAAGTACCGCGAGGGGGACAAGAAGATCCTCGTCACCCCGTGGGCGAGGCTCAAGCGGCAGTCGTCGGTCATCGAGTCGGAGCAAGCCATCGTCACGTTGATCGACGGCGTGGTGCAACTGGTGGAGGCGCAAAAGGCCAAGGGGACGGACCGATATCCACGGCGCCAGCTTGCCTATTCGGCCGATGCGCTGACGGTGAACTTCAGTGCCGCCGGTGTGGTCGAGAAGGTGCGAGGCGAGGCGCATGCCCGGCTGGTTTCGACGATGCCGCAGTCGGTAACCACGGTGACCTCCGACCGGGTCGACTTGGAATTCGTGGAGGCCCATGGTGAATCGACGCTGACGAAAGCGGTCGGTTTCGGGCACTCGGTGATGGAATCGAAGCCGGTGCCCGCGCCCGGAAGAAAGCCGGCCGCGACCCGGGTTCTGTCAAGCGATGTGATCGAAATCAAGATGCGCCCGGGGGGAGAGGAGATCGAGTCGCTCGAGACACACAGTCCCGGCACCCTGACGTTCATCCCCAATGCCGCCGGAGAGCGGCGGCGGGAGCTCGCCGGAGAGCGGCTGTGGATGAAGTACGGTCCGAACAATGCGCTCGAATCATTCCGGTCGGTCGCCGTCTCCACCGTAACGGCTCCGGTCAAGCCGGGCCTGCCGCCGATGAAGACCTCGAGCAAGCACCTGCAGGCGATGTTCGATCCGAAGACCGGAGAAATGTCCCGGATGGAACAATGGGACGACTTCCGCTACGCGGAAGGGACGAAGGAGGCCACCGCCGCCAAGGCGACGCTCGAGTCGAAGCAGGAGGTGATCGTCCTCGAGACAGGCGCCCGTGTGTGGGACCCTACCGGCTCGACGGCGGCGGATGTGATCCGCCTCCACCAGTCGAGCGGAAACCTGGAGGCGGAAGGAAGGGTAACCTCCAGCCGCGAGCCGGAAAGGAAGGGACGGCAGTCGGCGATGATGTCCGGCAAAGAATCCGTGCAGGCCACGGCTGCCCGCATGAAAACCTTTGAAGGCAACCAGCGGATCCTGTACGAAGGCGGCGCAGTCCTGTGGCAGGGGGCCAGCCGGGTAAAGGCCGACACGATCGAGATCAACCGCCAGGAGGGTCGCCTGGTGGCCGACGGCCACGTGGAAACGCAACTCGTCGACCGGCCGGAAAAGGAGGTTGCCCGAAAGACCGCGGCGGCGGTTACAACGGTCACCTCGGCGCACCTGGTCTACACCGATTCCGACCGCCTGGCGCACTACACCGGCAACGTCGACCTGATCCGTCCGAACATGCGCGTGCGCGGCCTGGAGTTGCGCGCGGTCCTGGCGGATCCGGAGTCGGATGGCGATTCGCGGCTGGAGCGGGCCTTCGCCGACGGAAAAGTGGAGATTGTCCAGCGTGTGTCCGGGCGCACGCGGACCGGAATCGGCGAAAGGGCTGAGTACGAGGTCAGCGACGAAAAGATTACGCTCAGCGGCGGCGACCCTTCGCTGACCGACTCGCTGAAGGGTGTAACCCGAGGCCAGGAATTGACCTACTTTTCCGCCGATGATAGGTTGTTGGTTAACGGGGTACCCGAACGTCCCGCGCGAACCAGGTTCCGCCGGAAGTAATCCAACCAATGGCCAGACTCGAAACGCGAGAGATCGCCAAGGCCTATCGCGGCCGCAAGGTGGTGGACAACGTCTCTGTCTCCATCGAGAACGGAGAGGTGGTGGGCATCCTCGGTCCGAACGGAGCCGGCAAGACGACGTCGTTCTACATGATCGTCGGCTTGATCAGTCCGGATTCGGGCAACGTCCTGCTCGACGGCAGGGACATTACAGGCCTGCCCATGTACGAGCGGGCGCGAATGGGCATCAGCTACCTGCCCCAGGAACCGTCGGTGTTTCGCAAGCTGACGGTGGAGGAGAACCTGATGGCCATCCTCGAAATGCAGCGCCTCCACGCCGAAGGCCGCAGGGCACGCCGGGACGAATTGATCGAGCAGTTCGGGCTGGAGACGGTACGTCGGAGTAAAGGATATATGCTGTCCGGAGGGGAGCGGCGGCGCGTCGAGATCGCGCGGTCACTGGCCATCAACCCCAAGTTCCTTCTACTCGACGAGCCGTTTTCGGGCATCGATCCCATCCAGGTAATCGAGTTGCAGAGGATCATTTTCGAGCTGCGACACTCCGGCATCGGGATCCTGGTGACCGACCACAACGTCCGGGAGACGCTGATAGTGACGGATCGCGCCTACATCATCAACAGCGGAAAGATCTTCCGATCGGGCTCGCCGGATGAGCTGTCGCAGGACCCCGAGGTCCGGCGCGTCTACCTGGGCGAGAATTTCTCGTTCGGTTTTCAGGCGCGATAGAGGTTCCCCGACTGCGGGGGGGACCCGAAGAAGCCGCATCCCTCAAGCGAGATCCCTCGCTCAACCCGGATCGGACGCTCTTGTCGCTCGAGTCCACGGCCTTCCGGCCTCGGTTCGCCTCGTATGCCACTTTGGCGGTAAGCCTCTTTTCTTCCTTGAGCAGCGCCTACACCGTAGACCGGTTGGGGTACACGGCTTTCTAGGGGGCATCTCCAGTTGGCGGCGATGCCGCTGCGATCCGATAAGGAACAAAGAGAGCGTTTCTACGCGCAGGAATAACCAGCTCGGGACGAATCCCGAGGCGGAGGTCGCCGTCTGGGAGGCACGGCTTGGAGCAAAAACAAACGAACGGTGGAGACTCGGCGCGGACGGGTAATCTCCGCGGGGAAGGCCGCGGGCAGGCTGGGAGTGTCTTCCCTGCTGCCGGGTGCGGCCACTCGTACCGGAGAAAGTGACATGGCGCTCGTGAGCGGACGGGGCGCCCGTTCGGATCTGTTAATCTCGCTGGCCGCTGCCGGGGCGTTGGCCGTGCGGCTTATGATTCGCTCGCGCCTTCTCGCGTTGGCTCGCGGGTCCAAGGGAGGGAACGAGTGAGTCTCTCCCGCTGGATTCGCGATCTCTCCATCCCCACCAGACTGTCGCTGTTGATGGTGATGACCAGCGCGGCAGTCCTGACGGCGGCGCTTGCGGTTCTGGTGAGCTACCAGATCCGCCGGGAACGCGAGGCGCGGGTGGCTGAGTGGATCGCGGTAACCGAAGTCGTCGGCGCCAACTGCTCCGCCGCATTGGCCTTTTCCGACCAGCAGGCCGCCGGCGGGACCCTGTCTTCGTTGGAGAATTTCGCTCCCATCCAAGCGGCCGGCATCTTTCTCCCGGATGGAAGGAGCTTCGCTTCCTGGGTCCGTCCAGGCATATCCGCCGCGGTGATCCCCGGACACCTGACGGTCGAGCGGCCCGTCTCGAACTCCACGAGTCAGATCCGAGTGACCCGAGCCATCCATTTTAGTGGCCGGCCGATCGGGATGATCCTGCTGGTTGGGCAAGCGGACAGTAGCGGGGCACATCTTCAGGGTTATTTCCGGATCGTGGTCTGGCTGCTCGCCCTCTCCGTTCCGGCAGCCTTCGGCCTGTCGGCCTTCTTCCGGCGCTGGCTGTCGATCCCGATTCTGCAACTCTCGGATGCGGCCCGGCTTGTCTCCCGGCAGACCGACGCCGGAGACCCGATCACCAAACACGGTCGTGACGAAGTCGGCGTCCTGTACGACGCGTTTATCGAGATGCTGGGACAGATCCAGACCAGGGATCTGGAGCTTCTCGATCATCACAGACAACTCGAAGCAACCGTGGAGGCCCGCACGGCCGAACTCGTCCATGCCAACGAACAACTGCGGGAAGCCAAGAACAAGGCCGAAGCCGCGGTCAGGGCCAAAACTGAGTTCCTGGCCAACATCAGTCATGAGCTGCGCACGCCCCTTCACGCCATTGTCGGCATGACCGGCATTCTGCTCGACAGCCGCCTGGCCGACCGGGAACGGGACTATGTCGAGACCATCCGTCATTCGAGCGACAACCTGTTGACGATCATCAACGACGTGCTGGATTTCGCCAAGATCGAGGCCAACCGGATGAGTCTCGAACTGACGCCGGTCGATCTGCGGCAATGCGCCGAATCGGCCATGGAACTTGTGGCTCCGCAGGCCTATGGGAAAGGTCTGGAACTCATTCTAGACCTCGCGCCGGGGACGCCGCCGCTCGTGATGGGGGACATCACGCGCCTGCGCCAGGTGTTGCTGAACCTGCTGAGCAACGCAGTGAAGTTCGCCGCGAGTGGAGATGTCTCCGTCCGCGTCGAGCCGGGGAGGCCGGAGGATGGACAGCAGGGTATCCGCTTCTGCGTCGAGGACAGCGGCATCGGCATCCAGTCTGAACAGTTGGAGCGATTGTTCGATGCATTCACGCAGGCCGACTCATCCACGACGCGGCGTTTTGGGGGGACCGGCCTCGGGCTCGCGATCTGCCGGCGCCTGGTTGGGCTGATGGGCGGGCGGATCTGGGCCGAGGCCGCCCCGACTGCCGGCTCACGCTTCTGGTTTACGATCGCGGCGCCCACAGTGGCTTCTTCCGAACGGGCCAGGTTGGGTCCGGCACGGGCTCTCGTGCTCGACGGTCACGCCGGCCTCAGGGAAGTCATGGCCCGAAGGCTCGAGGAATGGGGGATCGAGACCGGCTGCGCTTCCTCCGCCCGGGAAGCGGCCGCCCTGGCCGAAGGCGGCGCCCGCTTCGATGTGGTGCTACTGGATTTCGGCTCCGGCGGTAGGGAGGCCCTACAGCGGGTGAGCCAGTGGCGCGTCAACGATTCCCCAAATCGCGTGCCTGTGATTCTCATGGTTCCCATCGGTTCGTCGCCCGGCGACCTGCCTGCGGCCCACTCCCTCGTTCAAAAGCCGCTCCGGGACTCCGTCTTGTATGAAGCCGTGGCGGCTGCTTTGGGAAGCCTGGACCGCGAGAACCAGCATCCACCCCAAAAGCGCCAAGCGGTTACGGTTGCGTCCAGACTGCGGGTTCTCCTCGCCGAGGACAACCATGTCAACCAGAAGGTGCTCGCCCTGCAATTGGCCAGGCTCGGCGTACGCCCCGACATCGTGGCGAATGGACTGGAGGCCCTCGACGCGGTCATGCAGACTCACTACGATCTGGTCCTGATGGATGTGTCGATGCCGGAAATGGACGGAATCGAGGCAACCAGGCGGATACGCTCGGCATTGCCGCCGGCGTTGCAGCCGCGAGTCGTAGCGATGACCGCGAACGCCTTCGAGGAAGACCGGCACAAGTGCCTGGACGCCGGGATGGACGATTTCTTCGGAAAACCCGTGCGTGCCGAAGAACTGGCAAAGGCGCTCGAAGACTGCCACGCTGTGCTGTCCGGGCGGCGCAACGGAGACTCGTAGCCTCGCGCCAATCTCGATGAGGTTTATTTCATCGCCGCCAGCCAATAGCCGGGTCTCACCCGGATCCTGTCGACCCGCGGGTCGGTGATGATGACTTTGATCTCGTGGAACCCTCCCTCGAGCTTGTTGGTGGGAGAGTAATCGAGGATGTACTGGCTATGGATCTCGCCCCCGATGCGCGAGATTGCCTCCTCCAGGCCGCGCTGTTTCACAAACGAGAATTCGGCGCCGCCGGTGCCCTTGGTGAAAAGCTCAGCCGGGTTGTCGACGAAAACCGCCTTGACGTCGCGGAACAGTTCCACCAGCAGCGGGATCACGTTGCCTGAACCGCCAACGGCGCCCGTCTTCTGCGCTACGGTGGTCGGCGTGGCGGGAACGCCGGGCGGCATGGGATACGCCGCCGGCGGTTGGGCCAACGGGCGCGGGGGCTGGGGTTTCCCGGTCAGCGTGGTGATCACCCGGCTGATGTTCACCGTGTAGATATTGACATTGGCAAGCTGCGTTTCGATGAGGGTCTCGCGCATGCGGCCTTCGCTGGCGATATCGCGGGTTTCACTCACCAGCAGGATGATCCTCCGCCGGTTCTTGGGCCGGCTGCGCAACATGCGCGTCGCCTGCTGGACTGCGTCGATCATCCGGCTGGAAGAACTGCCGGGGTTAATCTTGGCGACCGCTTGCGAGATCTTATCCACCTCGTTGGTGAACTCCTGCATTACCCGGATGCGGTGGTCGAAGGCGATTACCGCCGCCTCGCCCTGCTCGCCGACGACGAGCGCTTCGAGCAGCGAGCCGATCTTCCTCACCTGCGGCAGCACCGCCTCCACCGAGGAGTTGGCCTGGATCGCAACCACGAGCGAAACGGGGTTGTATATGGAATCGACCTTGATGTCCTGCTCCTTGCCGTTGTCGAGCAGCCGGAACTGCTGCGGCTTCAAACCGGCGACCGGCTGATTGTCGCTGTCGAGGGCGGTCACCGGGACCACGATTTCGGTAACTTCCACTCGAATAGTGGTCGGCGGCTCCGGGGCAGTCGATTGCTGGGCCACCGCCAACAGGGTCAAGCCCGACAAGGCGAAGAGACGAGTACATAGGGACATAGTTTGCCTGACGCGCCGCGGATCAGGCACGGCGCCCCGCGGCAGGGTGTTCCGTCCGCCCCCCCAGCAAGTCGAGGACATGCGGCACTAACTCCAAAATAGCATCCAGCGATTCGACTGCGCCCTTGGGAGAGCCCGGCAGGTTCACAATCAGCACGCGTCCCCGGTTTCCGGCCGTGGCGCGGGACAGAACCGCCAGCGGCGTTTTCTCCAACCCACGCGCGCGCATCAATTCCCCCAGCCCGGGAATCTCCCGCTCAACGACCCGGCGGGTCGCTTCCGGGGTGACGTCCCGCAAGGTCACTCCCGTGCCTCCCGTGGTGAACACCGCGTCGACCTGGTCCCCTCCGGCAAGTTCCACCAGGCAGGCGGCGATCTCATCGATCTCGTCCGGCACCACGCGCATGGCTGCAATTCTCCAGCCAGCCGACTCGAGACGCGCGCGCACCTTTGGTCCCGAGACGTCCACCCTGGTTCCCCCGTGAACCGAATCGCTCACTGTAACCACGGCAGCACGCATCAACGGGGACCCTCCTGGCGCCGGTAGTCGCCGCTCTTGCCGCCCGTCTTCTCGAGGAGGTAAACATCCTGGATCTCGATTCCCTTGTCGAGGGCCTTCGTCATGTCATAAACCGTCAACGCCGCCACGGCGGCAGCCGTCAGGGCTTCCATCTCCACTCCGGTGGCGGCAGTTGTCGTCGCGGAAGCCACAATCCGCACACCCGTATCTTCGACGGAAATATCAACGCCGGCATGACTGAGGGGCAAGGGGTGGCAGAGCGGAATCAACTCGGAGGTCTTCTTGGCGGCGAGAATTCCCGCTACTCGCGCCACCTCAAGAGGGTTCCCTTTGGGATTGTCCGGCAGCCTCGCCAACACCTCGGCGCGCATCCGGACAAACGCATGGGCGCGCGCCGTCCGCCGTGTTTCGGCCTTTGCGGATACATCGACCATCCGGGCCTGTCCGGCTTCGTCAAAGTGAGACAGTTGGCTCATCGCAGCAAGACCTTGATTTCGTCGCCCGCGCGATACTCGGGCCGGTCGGGTTCGGCCACCAGGAAGGCATTGGACCTTGCCAGGGCGGCGATGTCGCCAGACCCGGCCCACGGAATCGGCGTCAACTCGCCCTCCTCCACCCAGGCTGGCAGGAAGCGCGTCAAGCCGGCCCTGTGCCGGAGATCGCGCGTCAGCCGTGCCCGGGTCAGCACCAGCCGGGACTCGGTTTGCCCCGCCAGCAACTCCAGCGCGGCGCGTGCGAAGACTTCGAAGGTGACCATGGTCGAGGCAGGGTTGCCGGGCAGGCCAAAGAAGAAGCGCCCACGGGCTCGCCCAAAGACCAGCGGCTGCCCTGGTTGAATCAGCACGCGGTCGAAAAAGAACTCACCGCCCAGATTCGCCAGCACCGTTTCGACTACATCGTACTTGCCTGCGGACACACCGCCGGAGAGCAGGAGCAGATCCGCATCGAGGCCGCACTCGACCAGGCGGGTGGTGTCCTCGACCGTGTCCCTGGCAACTGGCAGGATCGTGGGCAGTCCTCCGGCCCGGCGCACTTGCACCGCCAGCGAGTAGGCATTGGAATTGCGGATCTGATGGTCGGCCACTGCCTCGTGGACCTCGACGATCTCGTCGCCGGTGGCCAGGATCGCAACGGCCGGCCGCGCAAAGGCGCGGACACTGGGAATACCGGCCATCGCCAGCAGGGCCACGCGCGCGTAATCGAGGCGCTGACCCGCGGCGATCAGGCAATCCCCCGCCGTGGCCTCGGCGCCGACCGGATTGATGAAATCGCCAACCGCGGCGGACCGGTCGGTCAACATGAATTCGCCGTCACGAGTGGTGTGCTCCACCATGATGATGGCATCGGCGCCGTCGGGCACGGGCGCACCGGTCATGATCTCCACGCACTCGCCGGCTTCGACTCTGCCGCTGTATCTCTCCCCAGCACGGACTTCGCCCGCGACCCGCAAACGTCCGGGGACATCGACCGCTCGCACAGCGAACCCGTCCCGCACGGAGCGCGGCAAGGGAGGATAGTTGCGATCGGCGACGGCATCGCGCGCCAGCACCCGGCCCGCGGCCTGATCCAGCGGGAGATCTTCCTCGGCCGGGCGAAGGCGATGGGCGAGCACCTGGTTTTCGACGATCCGCCGCGCCTCTGGCACGGTAAGGGCAGGCACGCAGCCATTGTACCGTCCAAGCGCCAGACAATCGACGAGAACGCGAACACCTACGGGGCTGCCCACATCGCTAACTGGCATTCCAGGGGTTACCTCCCGTGTGCGGGCCGGGCACTGCATCCTCCGCTCTCACAGGGCTTGGCCGCGTAAGCCGCCGGCGGCGTTTCGAAATTTTTTTTATCGAAACAAAACCGGGCTCGATTTTGTTCAAGTGACTTATTTTGTGCGACATGGCGCAAACACTAGGGCCCATTCGAATCGAAACATACCGAAACAAACTCGAGAGCCGCTACGGTCCGGGCCCATCGGTCGGATCCTGGGAAGGCACGCTGGCCGTCGAAGCCTCGCCCGCCCATGCTTTTCGGCCCCTTTCCACCTTCAACATCGCGGACAAAGCAGCAGACCCGAACTTTCAAAACCCGCATGTGATTGACAGCACGAGAGAAATAAATCACAAATGGTTGAACCGGTTTCCTGGTTAATACCCCAATTCTTCCGGGCGCGAGAAGCGGAGACCGTGATGCTGGCGGTACGCATGAGCGGCTTCGACACCGGGTTCACGCGGGCGGCGGCCCCCGCCGTTTTGCAGACAACCGACTTGTTTTCCTGCTGACCGCGCTCGATTGCGACGGGTTGGTAGTCGCCAGGACTGGATGGATAGTGGATTGAGGCGGCCGGGACACGAAAGCCCTGCGCAATGGTCAAAGCTCCGTCAGATACCGCAGCTTCCCCGAGCTATCGCCGAAAGACTCGGTTGGGACACCCAGTACGTCGAGCAGCACGAGCATCAGGTTCGTCATCGGTGTCTCGACTGGGTATGCAATATGTCGACCACGAGGCTTGAGGGCGCCGCAGCCTTTTCCAGCGATCAGCACGGGCAGATTATGATGATCGTGCCTGTTGCCATCCCCCAACGAACTTCCATATACCACAACGGAGTGGTCGAGCAGGCTGCCATCTCCGTCCGGTGTGGATCGAAGCTTCTGCAGGAAGTACGAAAACAACTCCGCGTGATGCCGGTTGATCTTGCCCACCTCCCGAATCTTCCGCTGGTCGCCAAGGTGGTGAGTCAGTCCATGATGGGCCTCGGAGACCCCAATCTCGCCGTAGGTGCGGTTGCTCGATTCAAGACCGAGCATGAAGGTGGTAATCCGCGTCAAGTCCGACTGGAAGGCTAAGACTTGCAGGTCGAACATCAGCCGGACGTGTTCGGAGAAATCCACCGGCACCCCGTCGGGGAGGTCGAGGTTGGGGACTTCGCGAGGCGGTTTCTGATGCGTGGAGATCCGCTTCTCGATGTCGCGGATCGCGGTCAGGTATTCGTCCAGCTTGCGCCGGTCATTGGCGCCCAGTTCCCTCTGTAGTTTATGAGTATCCTGCTGGACGAAATCGAGAATGCTCTTGTCGTATACGGCCCACCGCGCCCTCGTCGCCGGATCCTGGTCGCTGTCGTGGACTCCGAACAGACGCTCGAACACCAGGCGGGGTTTGATCTCCGGAGGCATCGGAGTGGTTTCCGACCGCCAGGAGATGCTGTTGTTGTACGCGCAGCTATAGCCCGAGTCACAGGCTCCCGCGGTGCGGCCCTCCTCCGTGCCGAGTTCGAGCGACGCGAACCGCGTTTGCTTGCCGACCACCCGCGCGGCCAGTTGATCCACTGAAATGCCGTTGTGAATGTCGGCTCCGGGGGTCTTCCTGGGGTGCACGCCGGTGAGGTAGGACGCGCACGAACGGGCGTGATCGCCCGGCCCATCCCCGAGAGAGCGGCCGTTGTTGTGCGTGAGGCCGGAGAGCACCATCCAGTTCTCGCGGAACGCGTCGAGCGGTTTCAACGTCGGTGTGATCTCAAAGCCGGCGCCGGTTCGCGCGGGAATCCAATCCTCCATGATCATGCCGTTGGGCACGTAGGCAAAAGCCAGGCGGCAGGGGTACGACGTCCGGACCTCGCTGGGCGCGGCGAAGGCCGGAATCATGGCATCCAGGAAAGGGAGAGAAACCGCAGTTCCGATTCCTCGCAGAAACGTGCGCCGGGGCAGGCTTTTTCGCATCATGGTCGTGCTCCATTTCCTCTCCGCATCTGGAACGGCAGGCTCATCACCACTTCTTCGATCAGCCACGAAAACCGGTACTGATCCCGGGCCGCTTTTCCGATGATCTCATCAATGGCAGCCCGGTCGTAACGCTCCAGACCCCGCCCGAGAGCGTAGGTGAGCATCTTCTCCGTGAAACATCGGACAAACTCGTCCTTTTGTCCGCGAATGGCCGTCTTCAGGCCGGCGGGCGTTTTGAACGTGATTCCGCCCGGCAGTTCTCCGGAGCTGTCGACATCAAACTTGCCGTCTCGCGTTCGCCACGCGCCGATGGCATTGTAGTTCTCCAGCCCGAATCCCAGGGCGTCCATCTTCTGGTGGCAGACGGCGCAGCTCGGGTTGGCCCGGTGTTGCTCCAGTTTCTGACGGAGACTCGCGGCCACACCGGCCTCCTTCGTGTCCAACTCCGGAATTCCGGGCGGGGGCGGCGGAGGCGCCGAACCGAGCAGGTTCTCCAGAATCCACTTGCCGCGAAGCACCGGCGAGGTTCGGGTCGGATACGACGAGATCGTCAGGATGCTTGCCTGGGTCAATACCCCGCTCCGTCGGTCTCCATCCAGGGCAACCCGCTGGAACTCGTTGCCGTGGACTCCGCTGATCCCGTAGTGGTTTGCCAGCCGTTCGTTCACGTAAGAGAACTTCGCGTCGAGGAAATCCAGAATGCCGCGGTCCTCCCGCATGACGGCTTTGAAGAACAGCTCGGTTTCCCGGCGCATCGCCCAGCGAAGACTGTCGTCAAACTCCGGAAACGTCTTGGGGTCCGGCTTGGCTTGGGCGAGGTTCCGAAGCTGGAGCCACTGCCCGGCGAAGTTCTCCACGAGGGCTTCCGACCGGTCGTCCTTCAGCATGCGTCCGATCTGGGCCCGCAGCCGTTCCGGATCCCGCAACTGCGACGCCGCCCGCGTCAGTTCTTCATCCGGCATGCTGCTCCACAAGAAGTAGGACAGCCGGGAGGCCAGTTCGTAGGGGTTGACCGGATGGACGGAGCTGGCGGAGCCGGACTCCGGGTCCCTTTCGATGCGGAAGAGGAAGTGCGGCGAGACCAGGACTGCCTTCATGGCGAGCTGAATCCCTCGCTCGAAGGAATCTCCGCTTTTCTCCGCCACGTCAGCCAACCGCTTCAGGTCCGCGATTTCCCTTTCGGAAGGCGGCCGCCGGTAGGCCCTCGCCGCCAGATTGCGAAGAACCGCGTCCGTGCAGCCGGGATTATGCTCTCCTCTCTTGTGGCCGCAGACGAAGACCTTCCGGTAGCCTTCCGAAACTTGCGGCGTCTTCGGGTGGTAGGGCCCTTCGACCGCGACGGAATCCACAAAAAGCGCCAGTTCCCCATTGCACGGGCACTTGGGAATGTTCACCCGCAACGGCTCTTGTCCGTCGAATCGAAACTCCGTCGAAAGAACGTGCGGCCCCGCCGTCGTCTCGAACGTGGCGTCAAAGGACCCTTGCGAATAGCCGTACTCGATCTGAAAAGTCTGTAGAGGCTTTCCATCGAGCAACACCGCCATCGGCATCGGCGCGGGAAAAGGAGAGCCCTTCTCCGAATAATTGGGATGATATCGGCGGTCCTGGACCCGGACTTTTGCCGTGTATTGCGCATCGTGGGGGAATTGAACCGTCACGGCATATTCGCCGCGGCGATTCACGTTCATGCCGGGCTGCTGGCTTTCGCCGGCGTGGATTCGCGGGGCAAGGTACTTCTCCGCCCTCGGGCGGATGGGGGCCGGATCGCCGATCGCAGCCTGAACGACCTTGCGTGCGGCCGCCAGATATTTTTCCATCAGCAGCGGCGAAATCGAAAGCACGTCGCCGATGTTGTCAAAGCCGTAGCCCGAGTCATCCGCGGGGAAGTCGTCGGCGGGCCGCAAGGTCAGGCCAGTCAAGTCCCGTACGGTGTTGTTGTACTCGACGCGATTCAGGCGGCGCGCGGTCACGCGTCCAGGGTCCTTCGCCAATCCAGCCGATGCCCGGTTCAGCCTCGCTTCGATCCACGAAGACACCGCCAGAATCGAGTCCGCCGGAGGCCGTGCCTGCCCCGCTGGAGGCATCTGCCCGCTCCGGATCTTCTGGAGAGCTGTCTCCCACAATTGCGGCGCATTCACGACGGCGGATTCGTCGCGGACGGAATCAAACCGCACTCCCGCCATCGCAACCTTCTCGGAATGGCAGCGCACACAGTGCGTCCGCAGGAAAGGCACGATCGTGGATTGGACCGAGCGGTCCCTGGAGTCTTCCGCGGCGGCGGGCGGTTGCGCAGTCAGGAACAGAACGGCCAAGCCCATCACCAATCCGCTTCGCGTTGTCATCCGGCGTCCGTTCACTTGACGCGAATTGTACCTAAAGATCCGGCCACCATTCAATAAGTGCGATTCCTGTCGATCATTTTTGTTGACGTATTTCGATCGCCGCAAAATCATATTCGTTCGCACCCACCCTTCGCAGGGGTGGGTGCCTCAGCCTGTCACGACGGGACATGGAGGCCCTTCGACCATGATGCGTCGAGTCGCTGTCGTATCGCTCTTGCTGTTCGCCGCTACGTTCACCACGTTCGCTCAGAGCCAACGCGGAACCATCGTCGGGACCATCACCGACGCGACCGGGGCCGTTGTGCCGGACGCAAAAGTCGAGGTGGTCCATTCGGAAACCAACGCCAAAAGGTAGTGGGGCTCTACAAACCGAATACGTCTCCACTGACATCAACACCAGGCGCAAAGACCTGGGAGCCAAACATCCAACGTGTTTCCTGTGATTCTGTGATTTCTTGCGCGTCTGAACGGGCAGGCTCCGCGACCTGCAGACACCGGCCTGCGCGCAGGAGGAAGAAGACGTAGGTTGCCTGAAGACGGCGGGGTTGACCGCCTAGCTGCTAAGCTGCAGGCAGTCCGGACGTCGGGCGTCAGGAGTTCCAGAAGATGCGCGTCGGGATCACTTCACCCTACCAGCCAGCCTGGGTTTTCCGGCAGACTGGAGCCGGAGTTCGACCGCGGCCAGACCAGATCCTCCCAGTCGCCTTAAGATGGATAACACCTCCATGCGCACCCTTCTCTTGCCGCTGCTGACACTTGGCCTATTCGGCGCCGACTGGCCCCAGTTTCGCGGGCCGAACGGTTCGGGACTGTGCCCTTCCTGCGGGCAACTGCCAACCGAGTTTGGACCGCAGAAGAACGTCCTGTGGAAGATCGACGTGCCGGTAGGGAAGTCTTCCCCGGTCCTGGCAGGCGACCGCATTTTTCTGACCGCTTCGGAGGGCGACGATCTGATTACGATGTGCCTGAGCCGCACGACGGGTGCGGTACAGTGGCGGCGGTCCATTCAGGCACCCAAGCGCGAGGCCCAGCACACCCTGAATCACCGCGCGGCGCCTACGGCCGTCACCGACGGAAAGACCGTCTATGCCTTCTTCGCCGATTTCGGCCTGGTCGCTTACGATTTCGACGGCAAGCCGCGATGGCAGTTGCCGCTCGGGCCGTTCAACAGTCAACACGGCGTGGTTGCCTCGCCCGTGTATGCCGACGGAAGAGTGATCCTGGTGTGCGATCAGGACACCGACGCCTACATGATCGGGGTGGATGCCGATCGCGGCAAGATCGCCTGGAAAACGCCGCGCAACGTCATCAACGGCTACTCCACGCCGATGATCTACCGGCCGGCGCGGGGGCCCGCCCAGGTGATTGCCCCCGGATCCTACCAGCTCACCGCATATTCCATCGTGGACGGCGAAGCGCTGTGGTTCGTTCGGGGTCTGACCTGCCAGCCCAAATCGGCGCCCACCATTGCCGGCGATGTGGTCTACTTCAACGGCTGGACTTCCGGGAACGACCCGGGGGAACAAGTGGACCTGCCCGCCTTTGCCGAGGTGATTGCCGCGGCCGATGCCAATCACGACGGAAAACTTGCGCAGAAGGAATTGCCACAACCCTGGCAGCCCACCGGTACGTGGCGTGCGATCGACCTGGACCGGGATGGCTTTCTGAACGAGAGGGAATGGACGTTCTTCCGGACGCGCCGTGCCGCGCGTAACGGATTGCTGGCTGTGAAACTCGGCGGCAGCGGCGACGTGACCAACACGCACGTGCTGTGGCGCTACGAAAAGTCGCTGCCCGACGTACCCTCGCCCCTCGTCTACAAGGACGTCGTGTTCCTGTTCCGCAACGGCGGAATCGCGACCACTCTGAATGCGCAGACGGGCAAGGTGCTCAAGCAGGCGCGTTTGACGGGGGCGCTCGACGATTACTACGCCTCACCGATCGGCGTCGACGGGAAGGTCTACATTGCCAGCGAGCATGGCAAGGTCGTGGTGCTGCGGGCTGCCGGCGATTGGGAGGTGCTCGCGATCAATGATTTCGACTCGGACATCTACGCGACTCCGGCAATTAGCGAAGGCAAGATGTACCTTCGGACCCGAAATGCCCTGTATGCCATCGGCGCGTCGAACTAGGATTTGCAGGCGGGTGGCCTGAGAGCTTTGGGGCCGGGACCGGCTCCCTGGCCACACTAGACACTAGACGTCTCGCTGGATCAATCCAGCTGACTCCGGAACCGCGATCGTGTCCAGACAGCCGACGCTCCGCCCGGAGCGCCAGTTTTCGGCGTGCGGACCTGGCATTCGCTGACGACATATCCTGAACGGATCGTCTTCGTGATAGCTCACACAGCGACGACAGCCACTTCGCGGCCTGAAGCCCTGACGAGCCGTTCTATGTCGTCCCGGTCGCTCGAGAGAATCGTGGCTCTTTGCCGAAGGGCTGTCGTCACCACAACAGCGGCCACGACATCCGCCGTTTTGGTGATGCCCAACAGCCGCCCTGCTTCGTGCGCCTCGGTCTCGCCGAGAGGAACGACGACGCACCCAGTCAAGAAGCGCCGGAGTTGGGCTTGTTGCGGGGACCGGCTGACCTGGGCGACCACTGGCGCGGGGACCAGTGGTACAACGCCAAATTCCAAACGGGCTTTGTGTTCAGCCCAGGCTCGACGCTCGTTTCGATCGGCGGCCACGAGAACGGCGGCGTCGTAGACGACGGTACTCATGCGGGACGCCGGACCGTTCGCGAGGTTCGGAGCTGCGCCCGCACGCTACGGCGAGCTTCATTCATCTATTCCGCGGTGAAACGCCCGTGCTGCTTTTCCCACAGCGCGACCGCCACCAAACCGGCCCGCCGCTTTAGTGCTTCGCGCGCCGCAGCGGTCATCCAGGCGGAGACGCTCACCCCGTCTCGTGCGGCCGCCGCAAGGACGTTTTCGTGAATATCGGGGTCCATCGTAATGGCTATCTTCGGTGATGGGTTGCCGCGCGGCATGCGAAGTATCCTACTACCGTGAGCGTCGCGCCCCATACGACGAAAAGCCGCTACATTCGATCGATGATCGCGTTCAGGGTAGCGCTGGGCCGCATCGCTGCGACACACTTAACGTCGTCCGGGAGATAGTACCCCCCGAGGTCCACTGGTTTGCCCTGCGCCACCAACAATTCCTGCGTGATTCTCCCCTCGGCCGCCGCCAGCGCGGCGGCCAGCGGAGTGAAGCGTTGCTTTAAATCCCCGTCCTCGTCCTGGGCGGCAAGTGCCTTTGCCCAGGCCAACGCGAGATAGTACGTCGAACCGCGGTTGTCGATCTCGTTCACCTTCGGCGAGGGGTAGCGGGCGTCTTCGAGGTACTGGCCGATGGCCTCGTCCAGCGTTTTCGAAAGCAGCGCCGCGCGCGGGTTACCGCTTTTTGTGGCCATCAGTTCCAGCGCTGGCACCAGCGCACAGTACTCCCCGAGCGAGTCCCAGCGCAGATGACCTTCTTTCACCAACTGCTGCACGTGCTTGGGCGCCGAACCGCCGGCTCCGGTTTCGAACAACTGGCCGCCCTGGAGCAGCGGCACGATCGAGAGCATACGGGCGCTCGTCCCCAACTCGAGAATCGGGAACAAGTCGGTGAGATAATCACGAAGCACGTTACCCGTGACGGAGATGGTGTCCTCGCCGCGGCGAATTCGCTCGAGCGAGAATTTCATCGCGTCCACGGGCTTCAGGATCCTGATTTCCAGGCCGGAGATGTCGTAGCCGGCCAGGTACGTTTTCACCTTCTGAATGATTTGCGCATCGTGGCCGCGCTCCGGGTCGAGCCAGAACACCGCGGGTGTGCCGGTGGCCCGCGCCCGGGCCACGCCCAGCTTCACCCAGTCTTGGATGGGCTCGTCTTTCGTCTGGCAGGCGCGGAAGACATCGCCACGCTCGACGCTCTGTTCGAGCAGGGTCTTGCCGCCGTCCTCTACGATGCGAATGGTTCCGTTGCCGGGTGCGACAAACGTCTTGTCGTGCGAACCGTACTCTTCGGCTTTCTGAGCCATGAGCCCAACGTTGGACACGCTACCCATGGTCGCCGGATCGAACTGTCCGTTCCGCTTGCAGTCCTCGATCACGACTTGATATACGGTGGCGTAGCAACGGTCCGGGATCACGGCAACAGTGTCTTGCAGCCCATCCTGTTTGTTCCACATCCTGCCGCCATCACGGATCACCACCGGCATTGATGCGTCGATGATCACGTCGCTGGGAACATGCAGGTTGGTCTTGCCCGCACGCGAATCCACCATCGCCAAACCGGGACCCTTTTCGTAACAAGCCGCGATATCGGCTTCGATCTCAGCTTTTTTGGCGGCTGGAAGCTGGTCGAGTTTGCTGAGCACGTCAGCCAGTCCGTTGTTTACGTTGGCGCCGGCCTCTGCGAGGACGCCGGCATGTTTCCGCAGAGCATCGGCAAAAAACTCGGCCACACAGTGCCCGAACATGATCGGGTCGGAGACCTTCATCATCGTGCACTTCAGATGCAGCGAGAACAGCGCATTGTCAGCTTTCGCGGCAGCGATTTGCTCCGCATAGAACCTCCGCAGTGCCGCCACGTTCATGACCGCGCAGTCGACAACTTCGCCCTCGGTCAGCGGGATCCTTTGCTTCAGGACTTTCACCGCGCCGGCGGAATCCGCGAATTCGATACGCGCCCCGGTGGCGGAGCGCACCGTCACGGACTTCTCGGTGCCGAAGAAGTCCTGGTCGCTCATGTGGGCGACCCGCGTCACCGAGCCGGACTTCGGCCAGGGTTTCATCATCTTATGTGGATGCTTCCGCGCGAACGCTTTCACGGACACGGAAGCCCGCCGGTCGGAATTGCCTTCGCGCAAGACGGGATTCACGGCCGAGCCCAGGACCCCGGCAAACCGGGCCTGCACCGCACGCTCCTCCTCCGTAGAGGGGGCGTCCGGATAGTCGGGAATGTTGTAGCCCTTCCCCTGAAGTTCGGCAATCGCGACTCGGAGCTGCGGAATCGAGGCGCTGATGTTGGGCAGCTTGACGATGTTGGCGTCCGGTGTCTTGGCTAAGTCGCCCAGGCGCGTCAACTCGTCGGGGATTTTTTGATCGTGCCTGAGACGCTCAGAGAAGGTCGCAACAATACGGCCGGCGAGCGAGATGTCGGCCGTTTCGATCTCCACTCCTGTCCCTTTGAAATACGCTCGCAGGATGGGCAGCAGCGCGTACGACGCGAGCGCAGGCGCCTCGTCGGTCTTGGTCCACGTGAGCTTCATATCGATGAGTGAGTGCGGAGAGAACGCGGTTGCAAAAGCGGTTTCACGCTGAATGGGTAGGATAACATGGCTAACCCGCTGAGCGACACGGCAAAGCTTTGATTCTATTGGTTGACTTAAGCCTATGTTTCAAAGCCTCGCATATACGGGATCACCGGCGGCCGCGGGCCCGTGTTAAACAGCGGTCCCCGTGTGGAACGGTAGGTCATGTTCATGAACGGCGTCTCGATACGCCGTCCAATGGGATCGTAGCGGCCGTTCTCCCAGTTTGATTCCATGTTGTACGACACAATGCCTGTGGACAGAAGGAGCCGCTTCGCATCGTAGGGTTCCTTTCGGGTCAGCATCATCTCGATCAGCCAGTGCTCAAAGGCGTTGGCGGCGTGGTATTGGGAGTAGGGCCCGGGCCAGCCAAGCATCGAGATGATCGCCGGGTCCTTGCGCCCTTCAATGTCGCCGGCGTAGGTCCACCCCACACCCGGGACCGAATATACCGCCGCTTTCGTCCCGTCACGATAGTCCACGATGGTGACACATGGTTCGCGCTCGCTCTCCTGAAAGTGTCCAAGCTTGAAGTCAAACCTCGTCCGTACTGCATCCAGCAGTTTGCCCGCCCACGGATTGCGGCCGGTCCACTTCCATGTTTCCGGCCCTTGAATCGACTGCACCGCCTGGATGCCTGTCTCCCCACCCTTGCGGCGTTCGACAAAGCACTGGAGCACGTCGACACAATGGAAAAGGCCTCCCTCGCCCCCAGCGCCTCCAGCCACGACCGATGTTTTTATGGGCGTATCGATCTCCAGTTCGATCTCGGGCTTGCGGTAGTAGAACGGTATGGAGGAACCGCCGGACAAGGGAAAGTTCAGCTCACGAGACTTGTCAAACATCCACTTGGCTTCGTCCCAACTGGTGGAGAGATGCTTGTCGTTGAAGACGGGCACCGAGCGCTTGCTCTGCTCGAAAACGCGGATAATCTGCTGGTAGAGCCACCAGCGCGGATAGTAGGTCTGCCCTTTGAGATTGGTGTGATAGATCCCGTGTTCTCCGACGAGGACAACACCATCGACCGCAAGTTCCTTGCCCCCGAGCGTGAGCGCTTCACTGACTGTGTGGAAGATCGGAATGCCCTTCGATCGGCAAACTTTCCGGCCCAATGGGCTCTCCTGCAACTGATGGATGTATGCGGACACAACGTCCACCCGCGAAGGAGTGTGGGCGCCCTTCCACCAATAACCGTCCAGCAGCTTGGTGATGATCCAGTCCGCATGGGATCCCGGAGCCGCCCAATAGGTGACGACACAGGCGAGACGAGGCCGTCTCTTGGCGCCGTGCAAAACCGTACTGCCTGCAACGCCGGCTAAAACCGCCGGACCGGACATTGCCAGCAGGTCACGACGGGAGAAGAGCGGGTTCGATCCCATTCGTTGATGTTCAGTCATGGAAAAACTCCTTGTGTGGCGGTCTGGCTGAGTCATTGAAAGCTCGATTGTATCGCCGCGGCCGCCGTCTTGAACAACCGATGCCAGTCGCTAGTGGCAGGACACCAGCGGCGCCCGGCTCTCTCGTCTTCGCTCTCGGGTGGCACGCGAATCCACACTTGGCGCCGTTCCCCTGCGGCGGCGTGCCAGCTAAGGTGCCGGGCTTGAATGTATCGGACGCGGCGTCGTAATCGAACACGGCATATCCCCATCCGCCGCTGCCGGTGAACTTCTTGCTGTCCTTCACCATGCGCTTATCAAGTTGTTCAACCGGCGGTGTGTTGAAAACCGCAGCCTCCAGCAACTAAGCTAGAAGAACACCCCTTCAATGCTGCTTGCCCTTGTTGTTGGCATCTTTACCGTCGTGGCCTGTTTGTTCTTCGCCGGCAAACAGTGGTTCCCCGACGCCATATCGCTCCACGCCCAATCGTACGATTCGCACTTCCACCTGACCCTGCTCATCACCGGCATCATTTTCATCCTGGCGCAACTCGCACTGGGCTACGCGGTCTTTCGCTATCGCGACCGCGGCCAGCGCGTCGTCTTCACCCGCGGCAGCAATCGCCTGGAAATCCTGTGGACCTCGGCCACCGCGATCCTCTTCATCGGACTGATGCTCGGCGGCTCCAGCATCTGGGCCAACCTGCATTTCGCCAAACCTCCGGCGGAGTCGCTGCGAGTGGAAGTGATGGCCAAACAGTTCGCCTGGTCGTTCCGGTATCCCGGCCCGGACGGCAGGCTCGGCAAGACCGACGTCAAAATGGTGAACGACGCCGCCGGGAATCCGTTCGGCATCGACGAGTCCGACCCCGCAGGCAAGGACGATATCGTCACGTCCGTTCTGAGGGTTCCCGAAAAGACCCCGGTGGTTCTGTCCCTGAATGCCCGCGATGTCATCCACAGTTTCTTCGTGCGGGAACTCAGGCTGAAACAGGATGTGGTCCCCGGCATGGTGATCCCGTTGATCTTTCAGGCCGACAAGATCGGCAAGTACGAAGTCGCCTGTGCCGAACTCTGCGGCCTGGGCCATCACCAGATGCGGAGCGTCCTGCAGGTGATGTCCCAGGAAGCCTTCGACGAATGGCTGCGGGAGGCCAAATGAGCACCGCCCACGCGGCCCCCGCACACAAGGGATTCCTGCGCCGCTGGATTTTCTCCACCGATCACAAGGTCATCGGCATTCAGTATTTTTTTCTCGCCATCGCCGCCGCCTTCGCCGGCATGGCTCTGTCGCTGGTGATGCGGTTTCACCTGACCAACCCGGACCGGAAGATCGGCTGGTTCGGCGCGCTATGGCCGGACGGGGCGCCCGGGGGTGTGATGACCCCAGAACTCTACCTCTCGCTGATGACGATGCACGGCACCATCATGGTGTTCTTCGTGCTCACCACCGCCCCGCAAAGCGGCTTCGGCAATTTCATCCTGCCGCTGCAGATCGGCGCCGCCGACATGGCGTTTCCCGTCCTGAACATGCTCTCCTTCTGGACGACCCTGCTCTCGTTCCTGGTTCTCCTGGCGGCCTTTTTCGTCGAAGGCGGCGCTCCGCTCTCCGGTTGGACGGCGTATCCTCCGCTCTCTGCGTTGGGCCCGGTCACCGGGCCCGGTGAAGGACTGGGTCAGACGCTGTGGATTCTGTCGATCGCCATCTTCTGCGCCGCATCCCTGATGGGCGCGATCAACTTCATCACCACCGTCATCGACATGCGCACCCGCGGCATGTCGCTGATGCGAATGCCCCTCACGGCCTGGACGTGGTTCGCCACCGCGATGATCAGCCTGCTGGCCTTTGCCGTGCTCCTCCCCGGAGGCATTCTGCTGCTGATGGACCGCCTCGCCGGAACCTCGTTTTTCATCCCGGGCGGCTTGCTGGTCAACGATCAACTGCAGGACCGTCGAGGCGGGTCGCCGCTGCTGTGGCAGCACCTGTTCTGGTTTTTCGGCCACCCGGAAGTCTACATCGCTATCCTGCCGGGCATGGGTGTGGTTTCCACGGTTCTCTCGGTCTTCTCGCGAAAGCCGGTCTTCGGGTATCGCGCGATGGTGTACGCGACGCTTGCCATTGCCTTCGTCGGCTTCCTGGTGTGGGGCCACCACATGTTCCAGAGCGGCATGAGCCCCTACTCGGCTTTTGCGTTCTCGGTCCTCACGATGGCGATCGGCGTGCCCTCCGCCATCAAGACCTTCAACTGGCTGGGCACCATCTGGGGCGGGCGTCTGCACTTGAACACCGCTATGCTGTTTGCGCTGGGCTTCGTTTCGGTGTTCGTCAGCGGCGGGTTAAGCGGCCTCTTCCTCGGCCAGCCATCGCTCGACATCTACTTCCACGACACCTACTTCGTGGTCGGGCACTTCCACATCATCATGGGCGTCGCCTCCGTGTTCGCGATTTTTGCCGCCACGTTCTACTGGTTCCCGAAAATGTTCGGGCGGATGCTCAACGAGCCTCTCGGCAAGCTCCATTTTTACCTGACGTTCATCGGGACCTACGCGATCTTCATTCCCATGCACTTTGTGGGCTTCGCGGGGAATCCCCGCCGGTATCCGGATTTCACGAACTTCGAATTCCTGGCGGCGCTGCTGCCCCTGCACAAAGGCATCAGTCACGCGGCGTACGCCACCGCCGCCGCACAACTGATCTTCCTCGTCAACCTGATCTGGAGCCTGACGAAGGGCCGGAAGGCGGAGGCCAATCCCTGGCAGGCCACGACGCTCGAATGGACAACCGCGTCGCCGCCGCCCGAGCACAACTTCGAAGGCGGGTTCCCGAGGGTCCACCATGGGCCCTATGAGTACAGCGTTCCCGGCGCGCCGAAGGATTATGTGATGCAGAACGATCCGCCCGCATCCAACCAGTGAGACCATGAGATCAATGGTGTCCACCGACATCGCGCGCGGCGGCGGCGGTCCTCCGGTTGGTATCGACGGCGGCGGAGAGGGCCGCGGGCCCGAAGGCCAACCCGGCGGTCACGGCGCCCAGCGCCGGGCCTCGTTCACGGGCCTGTTGGTGGCCCTGGCGGCGATCTTCATGTTCTTCGCCGCCATTCTCAGCGCGTTTGTCATCCGCCGCGGCATCTCGGGCGATTGGAGGCCCACACCGCTTCCCTCTATCATCTGGGGGAACACCGTCGCGCTGCTGCTGTCGAGCGCGATGATCGAACTGGCGCGCCGCTCGCTGAGGGCCGGACGACGCGTTGCGTTCAACCGCTTCTGGACCGCCGGTACGATCCTGGGGTTTCTCTTCCTTGCCGGACAGGGCTGGGCGTGGTGGCAATTGAATGAGCAGGGCTTCTACGTCAACGCCAATCCGTCGAGCGCCTTCTTCTACATTTTTACCGTCGCCCACGCCCTTCACCTGTTCGGGGGCGTGATTGCGCTTGGCTATGTCAACGCGCAGGCGCTGCGTTTGCAGATGGGACCGGGCAAGCGCACCGCCGCCGACATCAGCGCGCTGTATTGGCATTTCATGGACCTGCTGTGGCTGTGTCTGCTGGCCATCCTGGCGATTTGGGGTTAACGATCCAGTGAGTTCCACAACATCGACCATCTGGGAAGGCGGCCAATCGCCATTCGCCACCGGCACCAAAAAGCTAGGGATGTGGCTGTTCATCATTTCCGATGCGCTCACTTTTTCCGCCCTGCTGATCTGCTACACCTACCTGCGGATGGCGACGCCCAACTGGCCCACGCCCTTTCACTTCGTCCCCAGCCTGGTGCTGTCGAGCGTGATGACCCTGGTGCTGCTCACCTCCAGCCTGACCATGGTTCGGGCAGTCGAAGCGATGCGGGCACAGATGCCCTCCCGCGCCGTTCGCTGGCTTGGCGCCACGATCGCCTGCGGCGTGCTCTTCGTCGGTCTGCACCTGGGCGAGTGGAATAATCTATTTCGCGAGGGCGTAACGCCCTTCCGCAATCCCTGGAACGAACCGTTGTTCGGCGCGACGTTTTTCACCCTGACCGGACTACACATGGCGCACGTCCTGGCCGGCGTCGTCTATCTGGCAGTGATCGCCGCCGGCGTCGCGCGTGGCCGCTATTCCTTTGTTCACGTCGAAGTGAGCGGCCTGTATTGGCATTTTGTGGATCTCGTATGGATGTTTATCTTCCCCTTGGTGTACTTGATGTCCGCGCGGCTGTAAGAACGCCGTTCAAGGCGCAGGGCATTTTCGTCGAGATGTCGACTCCGTTCGACCACACCGGCGCGATCTATCGCGCCAAGGTCGAATTCAATGTTGCGAAGTGGAATCTGACGACCGTATCCGGGTATCTGGCCGGCGGCCCCGCCGGCGAGGGTCCGTTGTTGTCGGCGCAGGATCGCGCGTCGTTGTGGGAGTGGGTCAGAACCGCCTCGACGCTCAACAGCGACAAGGAGCGGATGCTGATCGCCGGAATCGATTCGCCCGGCGTGGCCGAGGCCACTGCCTTGGCCGAGCAGGCCGATTCCCGCGGCTTCCACGCCGTAGCCGCGATGACACCACGCTTTGACCGCGACCATGAATCCCGGGCGGAAACCCAGTTGCTGTACTACCGGTCTCTGGCCGACCGGTCGCGATTGCCCGTATTGATTCATCATCAGCCGCGCGTCACTGGAGTGAGTCTCGCGACCGAGACCCTCCTCGATCTGGCGAAGCATCCGAACATCGCAGGGACGATCGGCTCGGGCATAGACGTTCGCCGTCTTGCCGCGGAGGCGCGCAAGGACTTCGCCATTCTGACGGGCGACGAGACTCGTCTGTGGAGCGATCTGCAGGCGGGAGCGGCGGGGGCGGTGCTCGGCGTTGCCAGCGCCATTCCCTACGCGGCCATCGCCGTTTGGGAGGCCTTTCGTACCAGGGAGGAGGAAGCAGGGATTGATTGGCAGAACCGCATCCTGGCACCGGCGGAACTGGTGACCCGCCAGTTCGGCCCGGCGGGCCTGAAGCACGCCATGGATGTGAACGGCTATTACGGAGGGCCGCCCCGTTTGCCCCAATCACCTCTCGATGCCCCGGCCCATGAGGCGATCGAACGGGCGTTTCAAACGCTCAAGGGGTAGCAGTCCAT
>JBJXGR010000191.1:0-5569 GCA_046160045.1 Bryobacteraceae bacterium | reverse complement strand
CAGGTAGCGACCCGTGCATACTCCGTCACCGTAACGTCCGCGCTGTCGATTACGACAGTGCTCGTGCCGGACGGGGTTGTGGGTTCTCCTTACAACGCGACCATCGCTTCGGCCGGCGGATCCGGCGCTCACTCCTGGTCGATCTCGGAAGGCTCGCTCCCGCCGGGCGTGCAACTGAACCCATCGACAGGGTCGGTGGTCAGCCTCACCGGCACTCCCGACACCGCCGGGACGTACCGCTTTGTCGTACGTGTCGCCGCAAGCCAACAGGTAGCGACCCGTGCATACTCCGTCACCGTAACGTCCGCGCTGTCGATTACGACAGTGCTCGTGCCGGACGGGGTTGTGGGTTCTCCTTACAACGCGACCATCGCTTCGGCCGGCGGATCCGGCACTCACTCCTGGTCGATTTCGGAAGGCTCCCTCCCGCCGGGCCTACAACTCGGCGCCTCGGCCGGACCAACGGTGAACCTCACGGGCACTCCGAGTCTCGCCGGTCCGTATAGCTTTGTGGTGCGCGTCGCTTCCGGCCAACAGGCCGCGACCCGTTCTTACTCCATCTCGGTGACGACCACGCTGTCGATCACAAGGCCAGTCCTACCGGACGGCGTGGTGGGATCTCCCTACAACGCGGCCATCAATTCGGCCGGCGGATCCGGTCTCCACTCCTGGTCGCTCGCGTCCGGCGCGCTCCCTCCCGGAGTACAACTCGCTCCGTCGACAGGTCCCAGCGTCGCGCTCGCCGGGACGCCCACGGCGAGTGGCAGCTTTTCATTCCGCCTACAGGTAAACTCCGCCGGCGCGACGGCAGCGCGCGACCTGTCGATCACCGTCACGGGAACTCAGCTCACGATCGGGCCGCAAACCCTTCCCGATGCTGTCCGGGGCACGCCCTACATCGCATCGGTGACGGCCGAAGGCGGCACCGGACCCTACCTTTGGGCCATTCAGGCCGGTTCCCTGCCGCCGGGGATCGCCCTGGCGGGCACCGGCCTCTCGGTTGCCTTGAGCGGCACGCCCACCACCGCCGGGCCCTTCGTCTTCCAGATCCGCGTCACCGGAGCAAACGGAGAGTCGGCCGTGCGCGAACTGTCCATCCGGGTCAACGCGCCGCTGCCACCGCAGATGACGATCGCGCCTCCCTCGCTTCCCTCGGGAACCGTGAATTCGGTTTACGCGGCGGCCCTTGCCGTCACCGGAGGAACCGCCCCATATGCCTGGTCTCTGACCGCGGGAGTGCTGCCTCCGGGCATCGCGCTCGGGTCGACCGGATCAGCCGCTCAGTTGACCGGCACGCCGTCGGCCGCGGGCAACTTCGTCTTCACGATTCGTGTGAACGATTCCACCAACCAGACCGCCACCCACGAATATTCCGTGACGGTCTCGAGCGGAACCCTTCGCATTCTCACGACAGCGCTGCCGAACGGAGCGCGCCAGAGCTTTTACGCGTCCACCCGAATCGACGTGAGCGGAGGTCTGACCCCGTATCTGTTCGCGGTGACCAGCGGTTTGCTGCCGGCCGGCCTGACCCTCGATGGAACCTCGGGTACTGTGTCGGGCACTCCCCTGGCAACCGGTACCTCAACGTTCGCCGTCACCGTGACCGACTCTCGCGGGACCTCCGATTCACGCATCTTCAGCATCGTGGTTACGGAGACCATCACCACCCTGCCTCCGGCCATGGTCGGTTCCGACTACGCGCAACGGATCACGCCCTCCACCGGTTCGGCGCCCTTTCAGTGCAGCCTCACCGCGGGCCGCGTGCCCCCTGGACTGGCCTTGAGCACCGAGTGCGATCTGCGCGGCCGGCCCACGGATCCGGGGTCCGGTTCCATGACCATCGAGATTCGCGACCGCTTCGGCCGGCCGCAGGCAGCCACCTACCTGATGAACATTGTCGCGGCTCTCTCCCTACGGCCAGACACGCTCGAATCCGCCGTCGCCGGCCGGGACTATTCCGCCACACTGCAAGCCGCGGGCGGCTTCCCTCCCCTGGCTCTTTCCGTCGAAGGATTGCCTGCGGGCTTGAGCTTCAGCCCCCAAACGGGTGTGCTGAGCGGAAGGGTCCAGGCGGGCAGCTACCCGTTTCGCGCCACCGTCACCGACAGCGCTTCGAACCGCCTGGTTCGCGATTACACTCTGGTGGCCTCTGCCGGGCTGACCCTCACTTCCACCTCTCCCCTTCCCGACGGCGAGTTGGACCGCGACTATCTGTTCACATTGACCGCCGCCGGCGGAATCTCTCCGTACACATTCGTGGCTGAGGGAAGCCTGCCGGCCGGCCTGACCCTCGAACCGGCCGGACGCCTGCTCGGGCGTCCTTCCTCCCCCGGCGGCTTATCATTCTCTGTCCGCGTCAGCGACGCGGCCGGAGCCACCGCCCGGGGCGTCTTTGCGTTCTTCGTTCCCATGCCGGCCGGAACGCAGGAAACGCCTTACTCGCTTCGCCTGCTGCCCCCGTCGGGCAACTTTGGCGCCGGGTGCCAGTTGGTTTCCGGAGCGCTGCCCGCGGGAGTTCAATTGAACAGCGGAGCCTGCTCCCTGTCGAACGCACCCTCGGCGGCAGGCTCGTTCGAATTCGCAGTTCGATTCGGCGGCGCCCAGACGGCGGACATTCGCCAGGCCGGGGTGATTCAACCCGCACTCCGGCTGCGCCCCGGATCGTTGTCGGCCGGGATTGTCAGCGTCCCGTACTCGGTTCAGTTCGCGGGCGACGGCGCCTTGAGACCCTACAGTTTCCGCGTTACGGCGGGAGAATTGCCCTCGGGACTGGCTCTCGACCTGACCACCGGAGTGCTGAGCGGGACCCCTTCGGCCGCCGGAACCTTCCGTTTCAGCGTCACCTTGACCGACTCGAACGCCCGCTTCCCGGCCAGCGTCACGACGGCCTATTCGCTGTCTCTGACGCCACCGGTCCTTTCGAGCGTCCGGATCAACGGACTGGCCGACGCGGTGGACCCGTTAGGACAGCCTCGTCTCTCCGTCGAGATCGGCGATCCGTATGCGCTGCCGATCACCGGAAGGCTGCAGCTCACCTTCACGTCCAACGCCGACAATCCTTCCGACGATCCGTTCGTCTCCTTCTCGAACGGCTCGCGCAGCATGGCATTCTCGGTCCTGGCCGATCGGACGGCGGCGACGTTTGCCATTCCGGTGCCGGCGGTCCAGGCGGGCACCACCGCCGGCGACATCCGGATCGCGGCGTCGCTCGAGACAGGTGGAGTGACCATCACACCCAATCCGGCGCCCGAGCGCATCATCCACATCGCCAGGGCAGCGCCCCAGATCAGCCAGTTGGAGGTGACGCGCACCGCCGGCAGGTTGACGATTCGCATGACCGGATTCGCCACTCCCCGAAGTGTGCGCTCCGCCCGATTCCGGTTCACCGCCGGCGCCGGGGTGACACTGCAGACTTCCGAGTTCTCGCTGCCGGTGATCGACCTGTTCAACGGCTGGTATCAGAACCGGCAATCCACGCAGTTCGGCAGCCAATTCACCTTTACCCAGGTGTTCGATGTGCAGGGTGATGCCGCGCAAATCCGGACCGTCGAGGTGACTTTGTCGAACACGGAGGGCGAATCCCGATCCGTGCGGCGCGAGATCTGATCCGGTCCCAAGTGGCGCCGGGCGACGTTTTTTCTATCGCCCGGCGCTGTTCGTATCTGTCAGGGGCGTCGTCGAAACAGGCTTCCGGCACAGGGGTGTATACTGGCCTCAAGTCATTAAGGTCAACATGCAAACCCAGCATCTGCACTTGCGGAACGCCGTCATTCTCGCGATCGCAGCCGCAACCCTGACTCTCTCCGGCGCGTGGGCTCAACCCGTCATCCGAGGCGAGAACGGCGTGCTCAACGCCAGCTCCTACCAGGCCGACATTGCCCGGGGGTCCTGGTTTGTCATTTTCGGCTCGAACATGGGTCCGGCGAGTATTTCCATCCATACCGGAGCCCTGCCCTTCCCGACTTCGCTGTCGGGAACCTCCGTGAGCGTCACCCCGGCCGCGGGCGGAACTGCCATCGCCTGTCGCCTGTGGTACACGCTCGCCGGCCAGATCGCCGCCCTGCTGCCGTCCACCGTCGCCGCCGGCGACTACGACGTCAAGATCACCTACAACAACCAGACCAGCGGCGGCTATCGAATCAAGATCGTGGAGCGGAATTTTGGCTTTGCCACCGCCACCCAGAACGGCAGTGGAGTCCCTCAGGCGACCAACGCCAGCCTGAATGGTGGTGTCAGCCTGGTTCGATTCACCTCCGGAAGCATCAGCTTCAGCGGCCGCAACTGGCCGTATCGTCCAGCCTATCCGGGCGAAACCCTCATCCTCTGGGGTACCGGCCTCGGCGCGGACTCCCAATCCGACGACACGGGCGCGACCTCCGGCGACCAGACCGCCGCCGGCAACATTCGGGTCCTGGTCGGCGGTGTAGAGATCACGCCAGCCTTCGCCGGCCGCTCCAGCGGTTCCCCGGGCCTCGACCAGATCAATTTCACCATGCCCGCCAATGTTCCGCTCGGCTGTACCGTCAGCCTCCAGGTCCTTGCCGGAGGCCGCTACAGCAACCTCGGGACGCTGCCGGTCTCGAGGAGTGGCGATTCTGACTGCCAGCACCCCTACCTGACCCAGGCTCAGTTGCAGTCTCTGGACGGAGGGGGGACCCAGATCATCGGTGGCTTCACGTTGGTGAGAACCACGATCAGTCTCAGCGTGCCGGGAATCGGTTCCTTCGAGACCACGTCGGAAAGCGTTGGCGGATCCTTCTCCAAGTACACCTCGGATCAGGTCGCCTTCGTTGGCGGCGTCTCTGTCGCCCAGATCGGGTCCTGCTACGCTGTTCGGCTCCGCGGCACCACCCAAGAAGCTCTCCAAGGCATCGTACGCGGGGCAGCCGACGCGGGCACCCCACTTCTCCTCAACGGCCCAAACGCCAGCGGCAAACCGGTCCCGCGAGGGAGCGGCAATAGCTATAACCTGGACCTGTATTTCTCCGGCGTCGCCGGTATTGGCGCTACCGGCTCCCCGACGCTTGCCGGCGGCACTTACACTCTGGCCGGGACTGGCGGAGCCGAGATCGGAAGTTTCACCTCCCAAATCCCTTTCCCTGCGGGGTTTGATTGGACCAATCGATCCGGCATCAGCGCCATCGCCCGCAATCAGCCGTTGGCGGTTCGGTGGTCCGGCGGCGGCACTGAAGCCGACGCCACCGTCAACATCGTAGGACTGTCCGGAACCCAAGTCGGAGGCGACAGCCAGAATCCGATTTACGAAAGCAGCCTTTTCGTTTGCACCGCTCCCGCCAGTGTAGGCAACTTCACGGTCCCAGGGAGTGTCACCGGCTACCTCAGTCCGGTTGCCGCGGGTTCCACAACCGGTCTCGGTCTCCTTACAGTCGCGGCAAGCAATACCACCAAGTTCACCGCTCCCATCGTGGCTGGAGGCACTGCTCCCGGCGAACTCGGCTACACTTGGTCCTACTCCAAGAACTTGGCGGTGCAGTAGCTATCCGTGGCGGCCGGGCGATGTTATCAGTCGAGAGAACCAAGTCCCCACGTCCACTCTTGAAAGTCGGAC
>JBJXGR010000190.1:0-2880 GCA_046160045.1 Bryobacteraceae bacterium | reverse complement strand
TTCCACCATGTGGCTGTAAGAATTATCGCATCAAACGCGTAAAACGCAAGTGCGAAAGTCGTAGTTTGCGAATCTCCTGCTATCTCACTGAGTTTTCGGGCAATCGATCTGCTATGCGAAGTTCCTGGAAAAGGGGTGCGCGACATAAAAGTGAGGCTTTCGGGATTGAGGCGGTAGGTGTCGAGGTGCTGAGTGTAGATGATACACTCAGGTTGGAGGCCCCGACATGCCGCTTTCTCTCCCCGATCTTGAAGCCGATCGAACACGAATCCTGCGTGAGTTTTCCAACCTCGGTGATTTCCGCCCAGGCTCCCTTTGTGCCGTCACGCGCCGCTGCGGCAAACCTGGTTGTCATTGTGTCAATCCCAACGACCCCGGTCACGATCCGCAACTGCGTTTGACGCGCAAGGTCGCTGGTCGCACCGTCGCCGAAACGATTTCCTCTCCAGCCTCTCTACAGAAGGCCAAGACCGAGATTGCTGAGTTCCAGCACTTTCGTCAATTGAGTGCCGAACTGACTGCTGTCAATGAAAAGATCTGCCGGCTACGGCCTGTCGAGCAAGCACCGGTGCCCTGGAGTGCGGAGGAAAAAAAACGGGTGCTGCAGTCCATCAGCAGATCGCGTGGGAAGTAAACCGCCTCCTGGGTTTGATTTTTGCTCAAAGAAGCAAGACCGGCCAGATCGATCTGGAGGCGGTGGAGATGGCCCTGCGTTCCACCCTGCATCAGGCCGGAGCAGCCGCTCTCAGCCAACTGCTACGGTTCGCAGAGCCCGCCGAGGACCATCGTGAGATCCCCTGTGAGTGCGGCCAGAAAGCACACTACCATGAGTTACGGACACGATCTGTTCTTACCGCGGTGGGGAAGGCGGAGTTGTCGCGCCTCTATTACCTCTGCCCGTACTGCCATCACGGACAGTTCCCTGTGGATGCCCAATTGAATGTGGAGAACAAAGAACTCTCGCCGGGGGTGCGTCGCATGTTGGCGCTGGTCGGCGCCGAGGCGCCCTTCGATCACGGACGGCAGCACATGAAGCTGTTAGCCGATCTGGAGGTGACCACCAAGGCGGTAGAGCGAACCGCCGAGGCGATGGGAACCGATCTGGCCCAGCGCGAGCAGCAGCAGATCGAGCGAGCGATGCAGTTGGATCTGCCGATCGTGTTGGGAGAGCCGATTCCCATTCTGTACGTACAAATGGATGCCACCGGCGTACCCGTGGTGAAAACGGAAACCGAAGGCAGACAAGGCAACGAGGAAGGTCAACCACCCCACACGCGACAGGCCAAGCTGGGGTGTGTCTTCACACAAACCAAATGGGATGAAGAGGGCTACGCGATTCGTGATCCGGGCTCGACCACCTACGTCGCCGCGATTGAACCTGCGCAAGAATTCGGCAAACGGCTCTACCTGGAGGCTTGGAAGCGTGGTTGGAGCCGTGCCGAAAAAAAGGTCTTCATGGGCGACGGAGCTGAATACAACTGGAACATTGCCGACCAGTACTTTCCCGGTGCCACGCAGATTGTCGATCTCTACCACGCACGCGAACACCTCTGGGACTTGGTGCGCAAACTTCATCCCAACGAACAGCCCCATCAGAATCGTTGGATCATGATCCAAGGGGATAAACTGGCTGAGGGATTGATAGAGGATCTAGTTCAATCGCTACGCTCGATTGAGTCATCCAACTCCGAACTGACGGAGTCCATTCGCATCGAAGCAAACTACTTCGAGAAGAACGCCGAACGGATGCGCTACCCCAAATTCCGCAGCCAGCACCTGTTTGTCGGCACAGGCGTAATCGAAGCAGGGTGCAAGACACTGATCGGATCCCGCTGCCGGCACCAACTCTTGAGAATCGTTTTGGGCCAAACTCCGAGCCGTTGCGGCCCCGGGAGACCAGACATTCATTTGCGGCAAGCGAGGGCGGACTCACCCCAGTGCGACGAAGATTAAGTTGAAGCAACCGGCCGGCCTCGAAACAGTTGCAATGGCGGCATCGGGATTTCTCCCTCGCTTGAGTCCCGAGGTTGGCGAGGACCGGCCGGTGAGTGGGTGAGTGCCTTTCGGCGAAAGACACCCAGCCTTTGGCGTGTTGAAAACAGAGACCTCTTCTTCAAAGTGCGTGCCGACGACGGAAATGTCTAGATCCTGCGGCGGCTGGGATCGACCTCCGAAGGGAACCGGACCCTGGAGTCGGCAGTTCAAAGCCCGACTACGCGAGTGAGGGCACAGCCCACTGCTTCCACGCCCGCCTCCGTCTTCGGGGACTTGTCCTCAGGGTCATCGAAACTCCCGTACCGCTCGCGGGATCTCGGCCAGATTGTCCACCGGAGTATTCAGGGGGACGGCGCATTCCGGTGCGATCAGCGGAACTCCGGCATCGAGGGCACGGTGAACAGCTTGGCGCACCTCGGCCGGCCTGGCGCGCCCCGAAGGAGACGGGCGCAGGCTCGAGCTGCTGATCAACCGCCCCGCGCTCAACTTGCCAGGGCTTCTCCAGTGCGGGCGTCGGCTAACGAACCCGTAACGTGATCCCCGAATCGGCCACCGCCGCCATCGGGCTGCGCCTGGTGAAAGGCACAGACTGGCGCTTGATGCAGGACCGTGTCATCGAGCACATCCGTTCACGCGGCTACCACGTCCTCGCACCGCGACCCCGCTCCCCAAGAGCGCCGCACGCGTCGGCGCCTGTGCAGGGTCACCCGCGCCGGCGGATACAACGGCATCCGCACCCCCATGGACTCCCCCATCGCCCGGCGCGTTGTCGCCGCAGTCGAATCGGCCCACGGCGTAGTCGCACCTATCGATCGCGAACATAGCAGTTCGAGATCCCCGGCTTTTGCGCGAGACGTCAGCGGAGTTAATATTCCATCAAGATCA
>JBJXGR010000189.1:0-31733 GCA_046160045.1 Bryobacteraceae bacterium | reverse complement strand
TTGACCGCGACGCGCCGGTCCAGCTTTTCGTCCGTGGCCTCGTAAACAATGCCCATTCCACCCTGCGCCACTTCTCGAACGATTCGAAAGCGGCCCTCCAGCAGTTCCCCCGGCTGGAAGGGCTCCTCCGGGTCCAGAGGTTTATACAGAGGTTCCAACAGAAACCCCTCCATGCGTTGCTCCCACTGCACGTAGTTCCACACCTGGCCAAACAGTTGCGAGTCGCCGGCACAGGCGTTCTTCAGGTAGGCCTCGCGCTCGTCCGCCGGGCGGGCCAAGGCAAGATCCACCAGGCTCATCATGAGGTCATCGTCTAGTGCTTTGTCTGGCATCCCGATTCCGTCTGGGCAAATAACCATTGGCGGGCGTCGCGCCACATGCGCTGCATCGTTCGCAAAGGAATACCCAATGCCTCCGCCGCCTCCTCGTCCGTGAGCCCGAGGAAGAACTTCAACTCCACGAGCTCGCACCAGTCCGGCCTGGTCTCCGCGAGACGCTCCAACAATTGGTCTATCGTGAGGGCCAGATCCACCTTCTGGCTGCTGGCGGGAAGGAAATTCTCAATGTCCTCGATCGCGAGAAACTCCCCGGTGGGGCGGCCCCGCGCATGGTCGATCAGGTACCGTCGCATGGCTCTAGCAGCAATAGCGAAGAAATGCTGCCGGTTCCGCCAATCCCGATCCTTGGCTGCCACCAGCTTCAAGTAGATCTCGTCGACGAGCTCGGTTGCCTGCAAGGAGTGCCCCTTGCGCTCGCGATTCATCAGGTAGTGCGCCAGGCGCCGCAAGTCGGGCAGGACCAGGGCGAAGAGTTCGTCCTCGGCCTGGCGATTCCCGGAGCGCCATTCAGAGAGGAGCCGCGTGATCTCTCGCATTCGAAGAGCAACACTCACAGTCGGCTAAGTATTATATGTCACCTCGCACAAGCGTGGCTCACCTCCTCGGAATAGCTGCCATTCCCCGGGTGTCTTAAAGAAGATGCGGCTGGCGCCGATCGCATCACGCGCTCCGCCGCACACAAGAAGTGTGTTCTGAAACGGCTGGCGGAGTTTTCCTGGGTTGACGCTATCTCCTGTGAGTCGGCGGCCCGATCGAAATGATTGAAGGCTGGCGTAGTGATAGCCAGTCTGGCATGGTGATCGAGCTTCGATTCCAAAGGAGATTCACTACGATGACAAACCAATTGGTTCTCGGACTAGGCATTGCCCTGTTGGCTGGAGGGAGCGCCCTCGCCCAGGTCATGACTTTCCACGTTCCGTTCCCGTTCCAGGCAGAGAAATCCATGCTGCCCGCCGGGGAGTACACGGTCGACACTTCGATCAATCCCCATGTGGTGCATGTTCGCTCGGCCGACTTCAAGTCGGCGGCGATGTTGCTCTCGCATTCCATCGAGAGCCGCAAGACGTCGACGCGGGGGACGCTGGTTTTCAACCGCTACGGCGACACCTATTTTCTGTCGCAGGTCTGGAAGCCAGGCACAAACACCGGACGCACGCTGCGGAAATCAAAGCGTGAAATCGAACTCGCATCCAATCTCCGGAGCGGTCAACAGACCCTGTTGACCCTGAAGTAGGGGCTGGCAAACCGGGGCAGGCCGCAAACCTTCCCTACGCCCGCCGGCCCGCCGCAAAGATCCAGCGGGCGGGGCGATGCCCGGCCTCTTCCCGGTCGGCCGATGGCCGACCCGCCCAAGTGTCAACGCTGGCGGCAACGTCAGCCAAGCATTCCGAATCGGCCGGCCGGAGATTGGCCCTACCCCCACGTGGGCGCCGGTCTCGGCCGGCCACTTCCGAACAGGAGGCGTGTCATGACGAGAAGTGTGTTCAAAATCGCAAGATCTGCCGGAAGCCTGCTGTGGCTTTACGGGGCACTTGCCGCCACTTGCTTTGCCGAAGGTCGGGCAAACTCCGCCAACGTGGGCGCTCTTTCGGGTCCACTTCAACCGGCCGAGGTGGAGAAGGCACTGGCTGCCGTCGAGAAGGCGAGGAAATTGGAGCCCAAGGACGCTCGTTTGGCGGCAGCCCTTACGCATCTGGCCGGCCTGTATTACGAACAGGGGCGGCACAGTGGCGCCGAAGCTCTGTACCGGGAAGCCTCGCTGCTCCACGAAAACACCCTGGGCCCCGACCATGCGCAGACCGCCGTGACACTGGCAAACCTGGGCTTGGCCCTGTGCGCTCAAGGACGCTGGGCGGAGGCCGAGCCCGTCTATCAGCGGGCCTTGGCAATCGACGAACGGGCTCTTGGGCCGGAGCACCTTGAGGTGCTCGCGATTGTGGGCAATCTTGGCGAACTCTACGGGCGCCTGGGTCGTCTGGCCGAGGCCGAAGCGTTACAACGACGGGCCCTCGATGTCCTGGAAACGAAGTTGGGCGCCGAGCACCCGAAGGTCGCCGACATCCTGAACAAACTCGGGACCACGCACCGGCAACAACGTAGGTTCGCGGAGGCCGAAGCGCTCTTTCGCCGGACGTTGGCCATTCTCGAGAAGACCTTCGGACCGGAACACCCGGACGTGGCCACTTGCCTGGATTCTCTGGTCGCGTTATCCGCCGAATCGGGACGGAGCGGGGAGGCGCTGCCGCTCGCGCGCCGGGCGCTGGCCATCCGCGAAAAAACACAAGGACCCGACCATCCGGACTTGGCCCTGAGCCTGAGCAATCTCGCTTCGCTCGATTACCTCCAGGGTTTCACCAAGAAAGCCGAGGTGCTCTACCGGCGCGCCCTCCTCCTTCTCGAAAGAACGCTGGGACCCGACCACCCGGATCTGGCGCCCACGGTGAGCAATCTGGCGATCGTCTACACCGACCTGCGGTGGTATCACCTGGCCGAACCCCTGTTGCGGCGGGCGCTGGCCCTTCGCGAGAAGGTCCAGCAATCAGAGGATCTCCGCACGGCCCAGGAACTCAGGCTGCTGGCGGAGATTTGCTTTAGCCGGCGGCGATACGAGGAAGCCGAGCCTCTGTTGCGGCGTTCGCTGGAGATCATCGAGAAATCGGCAGGACCGGACCACACCGAATTGCGGGTGACGCTCGACAACTACGCGCTGGTGCTGCGCAAAGCGGGACGAACATCGGAGGCATCCAAGATAGCGGAGCGCGTTAAGGCGCTTCGGCGGTAAGTGAGCCGTGCGATTCGAGGGTCATGCGTCGAGCCAAGTCCCGACCCGCACGAGTCCATGACTGGGTTCCGCGGACGTTTAGTGACGGGTCTGGGGAACCCACCGTTCGGTTCGGGGCTGCGGCGGGTTTTTCATTGCTTTTGGTGCGCCGCAGGCCCAGAGGGCGGGCTCCGCCCTTGGTATCCCAGCAAACAGCGAGGATTGTGGTCTGTCCAAAAGAAGGCGTTCAGGGAGTAGGTTCCAGGTATCTGACCACTCTGGAGGTTCCATGAACGCCTTCTGCCAACATCACGAGCGTAGCATCGAATTCGGCTATCGCAGCTTCGACCGACTTCTGCTCAATGGACTGATCCAACCCTTTCAACAGCCAGCGATGCCTGGGGTTTTTTAGCGCCTATCGCAACGGAACGCGAGTGACCAAACCCTACCTCGGCAGAATCGCCGACCAGTTCCAGAACTGGGTCCAGAACCGTTCGGAGAAGTGGGGTGCTCCGATTCTGGAACCTCCGGAGGGCGACGACGACGATGAGAACCGCAGAGACAAGTTCATCCAGCCGTACTTCCAGAACGCCAAACCCAACCAGGCGGTGGCGATTGTCAGGGAATCACTACACCTCTCAGGAAATCTGCAAAGCCGTTAGTGTCCCGCCACCGCCGCCGGCATCCTCGCCCTCAGCACTCCCCGCTTCCGCCGCGGCTTCTGCTACGACGCCTGGACCCACGGCGCCACAGGGTCGACTACTTCTGCGGCGCGTAGCGAAGGGAAATCTCGACCTTCTCCACTTGAATATCGTGCCCCGGACGGAAGGGCTCCCGCTCCACGACCCGGATGCGCACCGAGTTCCGGCCCTTGCGCAACTGGCCCGCCTGGAGCGAATACTCGAGCCGCAGCAACTGCTGTCCGGGGTCGATCCGGTAGTCGCCCGTGCCCCCCGAGTTGGGCTGTGGCTTGGGTGAGAAGATCTGCGGATCTTTCCAACCTGCATCGCGCGCCGGCGCCTCGAGCCGCTGATCGTTGAGCAGGACCTCCAGTTGATCACGCGCCCCGGCACGAAACAGAACCAGCCGTAACGCCGCGTCGCGGAAGCGGGGCCCGGAAGCGTCATCCGACACCCGGATCACGAAGCTCTCCGGCCGGCCGTCATTCGCCAGGACCACGGGTAACGGCGCGGTGTCGTTGCGGCCGAAGAAGCCTTCCGCCCAGGGATATCCACCGCGGCGTTCCACGGCAAACAGCTTGTCTTTGAAGGCCATCGTCTGGGCGCTGCCGACCTCGTGATAGGCCTGCTGCTGCGACGCGGGTCCGGCGAATCCGCCCACCCGCGTGGCCCACTCCGCAGGCGCGGACCCCCAGTTGAACGTGGATACCGAATCCGCGCCCTGCGCCCACCAGTTGCTGAACACGCCGCGGAAGAACTCGATCGGAGGGTAGCGATATCCGTCGGTCGCGTGATGATCGTCGAGGCAAGGCTGGAGTTTCATGTTCGTGCCCGCGGTCACCCGGCGAAACGCCTCGATGTCCACATCGATCGAGCGGGAGCCCAGCGTCAGGATGTCCACCAGGTTTTCCCGCGCCCACGCTTCAATGTCGAATCCGTCGATCCGGCAGCCTTCCAGGGTTCTCGGCACTTTGACGCCGAGGAGAAGCGGCCTCCCCGTGCGGCGCTCGGCATCGAGGAGCATCGATCGCGTCATGCGCAGGAACCCGGTGACGTGGTCCCGCATCTCCCACTGCCGCCCCGGAGGCAAACACGGGACGTGGCGTGCGAAGTCGATGCGTATGCCGTCGAGCGGATAGTTCTCCACCAGTTCGCGCAACTGGCGGACTTTGTACTCCCGCAGTCCCGGCGCGGCGGCGTTCCAGAGCCCTTGCCACCACCAGGACTTGATCACCCAGTCCGGATGCTTCTCTTTGAGTGGATGCATCAACTTCATCTCCAGGCCGCCCTCGGGCGCGATGTCGACCTCACTGAAGCGGTGGTTCCACAGCACCTCGATCTTGCGCTCGCGGCACGCGCGCACCAGCGCATCCACCCAATCGAACCCCGCCGCGCGCCACTTGACGATCTGGGTATCGCGGGTCGGCGCCAGGACCTTGCTGGGGTAGACGGCCCAATCGCCCAGCCCGATGTCCCAGAGGATCGAGTCGATCTGGCTGCCGGGTTCGTCGACAAACGCGAAGACATACTTCAGCCATTCGCCGGTAGGAAGCGCCACGTGCCGGTGGTCGGCTGCGTCGTACTGGACGGCAATCCGGCGTTGGCGGTTGACGGCCTTGCGGTGAGCGTCGGACAGTTCAAATGGAGGAGCGGCCAGTCCGACCTGGCACAGCGTGAGCAGCGCCCACGCCAATCGCACACCGTTGACGGGCATGCGACCTTTGTACACCAAACCGGCCTGCCGCATCCGAGGCCTGACCGCAAGGGAGGGCTCACAAGAAGCCCTCCCTCGCGGTCGGGGATAGCCCTTGCGGTCGGGCCTCGGAAGGTCGCGGTGACCCTTAGGAGCGGAGCGCGCCGGTGATCAGGGCCAGAACGTGGGACCACACCGCCGGATCGGCTTCCATGCGGGCGTGGCCTCCGCCGAGGTTCCGCCGGGCCCAGGATTCGGGAGGCGTTCGGGCCGGCAGCAGCATGAAATAGCGGTAGCGCTGGTTGCAGAGGATCCGCGTACGCGACGGGTCCGCCGCCCGGATGCGGTTGAACCCGCGAATGGTGAGCGGTTCCCGCTGATACAGGTTGGCGGCCTGGGCCACGTTGGCCGGAATGACCTCGTCGCCGATGCCGACGCTGTCGATCTGCACGGTCAACAGCACCGGGACCCCGAGCCTGGCGAGCCGCTTCGCGGTCCAAACGGCGGCCGAGCCACCCAGGCTCTGACCATACAGGACGACCCTGGACTGGGCCGCCTCGCGCGCATCCAAACGGCCATCGCCATCGAAGTCGAAGGCCTGCGTGATCAAGGCGAGTGCGCCCTCGCGGTGATGATTCTCCACCGTTTCGGCAAACACGCCCGGAAGGCCCATCTCGCGAAGCCGGAGCGCCGTCTTGCGAACGCCGCGATCGGGGTCGTCCCATCGTTCCCAACTGCCCAGGAAACCGATCACGAGCGTGTCGCCCGGCTTCAGGGGTTGGGGCGTCCGGAAATCGGCAGGAGTTTGGGCGCGCGCCGCGCACCCTGCCATCGCGGTCAGCACCAGGAGGTGGAACCACACGCGTTTCGAGGGACGCGCCGCCGCGCCGGCGGGTTCCATTTCACTTGTCACCGCAGCCGAAACCAGTCCTGCGCAAATCAAGGCCGCAGGCGTGTCAACGGATCGCCCACGACGATGTTCTGCCAGCTCAAGGCCGGGATGGCCGAATAGAAACTTTCCGCCAGGTTCCGCCCGTTCAGATAGTTTGGCAAGAGGTGATCGGGCCGCGGCGTGAACTGCAGGTACGGCTCGTCGATGTGGCCGGAACAGCCGGTGGCGCCTTCGTGAATGCAGTCCGATGTCAGAGACTGCGGAGAACCGGCAAAGTAGTCCGCGGGCTTGTTCCAGGTGGAGAGATTCCACGTGTCAGGCGGGCGCGCAAAGGAGCGGCCATCGGTCGAGACGTACTGGGTCGCGATGGCTCCGGGAAGCCACTGGAAGCCGGTGAACCTGCGCTTGCGATTAGGGTCATTCGATCCCCACGAGGCATAGCCGATGACGTCTCGCTGGTCATAGAGGACGGAAGCGGAGGCGTCCAGAATCACCCGGCCTTCGGGCAGCAGACGTGCTGCCCGGCGCAGCCAGTCGTTTCCGGAGGCGTTGTTGTCGGCCTTCAGGTCGAGAATCACTTTTCCGCGATTGCGGGCTTCGAGCGCGCGATCGAGCAGATTCCTGATGTCGCCGAAATCGTAGCCGGCCAGGCGGGTCACCAGGTACAGCCGATTGGACGGGTGCTGAAACTCGCGGCTGGAACCAAAATAGGGATTGGGGACAGGGCCGGCGGTTGCAAAGCGCTCGCCCAACAGCTTGGGGTAAAGGAGCGTCAGTTCGGAGTCCACCGCGGCACCATCCGCGGACAGACTGCTGGTAGTCCCACGCACCCGCAAGGGGACTCCCTGCGTGGTGACGATGTAAAGAATCTGGTGCGCCAGACCGCGGGTTCGCAGAAACATCGCCACCGGGTGCTCGATTTCCTGCTCGTAGACGGCGCGGGTCACGGTTTCCTCTTTGGAGGTGTGAAGGCGGCAAAGGTTGGCGAGGGGAATCGACCGCACGCGCAGGTAGTACTCGGCAATTCGCTGCGACAGAGGGGACGCTTCGTTTGCGACGACGAGAACGCTACGCGGACCCTGGCCCTGCAACATCGAGTGAAGCAGGAGCAGGAGAGCGGCACACCGCATCACTGCAAGGACTTCAGGTATTCGAGAATCGCTTCCGCGTCGTCCGCACGCAGCTTATAGGCCGGCATTGGAGGATCGGCGGGCTTCCCCGACGGGGTGAGGCCTGTGGTGAGGTAGTTCAGCAGCGATTTTTCGCCCCACTTCATCCACAGCCGGCCCTGCCGCGTAAGATCGGGCGAGGTCTTGTGCCACCCCTTCACCGGTTCCAGCGGCTGGAAATCGAGGACCGAGCCCTTGAGCCAGCGGGAGCGGTCCAACTGCCCATCCGGTCCCTTGGGGGTATGACAGTCGCCACACTTGGCGACTTCCTCCACCAGGTACCTTCCGCGCTCGAGCTTGGACATCTGCGCGGCCAGCAGCGGAAGGCCGCAGCACATTGCAATCGTCAGGGAGAAACGAAAGGTCATGGCTACTATCGTACAACCCGGGCGGCCAATCTCGACGAGAAGGGAGTGGAGGTGCGGATTGCGGACCCGTGTCAGACTCACGGATCGAAACAGGCTACGGCGTGTCCCTCGCAACGTCTAGGCCGCACCACCCACGGTCCTTTGTTACAATTGTGTACCAGACTTCGGGCGACAAGCGGAAATCGATATTTTCTATAGCCGCCATCACAAATTGTTGAGTCCTCCCGCCCACGCATGGATCTGGACCAGTTACACACGTTCCTCGAGATTGTCCGGCTAAAGAGCTTCTCCAAGGCCGCGCAGACGTGCCACCGGACACAGCCTGCGATCAGCGCCCAGGTGCGCCAACTCGAGTACGAACTGAAGACGGCGTTGTTTGAGCGTTTCGGCAGCAGGATCACGCTGACCACGGCCGGGCGGATCTTCGCCGGCTACGCCGAGCAGATTCTGGCATTGCGCCGCCAGGCGCAGGATTCCATCAACGAACTCGACCGCAACCCGCGCGGTGAACTCGTGATCGCCGCCAACGAGGCGACGTGCATTTATATCCTCCCCGAGGTCTTCGCCGAGTTCCGCCGGCAGTTTCCGGCCGTGCAACTGCTGGTCGACCGATCCTACGCGTCGCGGATTTCCGAAGCGGTGCTGGATAACACCGCGGACTTTGGCTTTGCGCCGCTGCCGATCGTCGAGAAGCGGCTGGAGATCATCAGAGTTCACAGCGATGAGATCCGCCTGGTCGTCCCGGCCGGCCACCCGCTCGGCAATCTCGAGACGGTTGCTCCGAGAGATTTGCGGGGACATCCGCTGCTGCTTCCCAAGCAGGGAATGACGCGTTCCCGGCTGAACGGCTGGCTGGAGATGGTGGAGGACGAGATGATCATTTCGATGGAACTGGACTCCACCGAGATGACCAAGCGATTCGTCGGCGCCGGATTGGGTGCGGCCTTCCTGGCGATGACCACCTGCCGTGAAGAGGTGCTCACCGGCAGGATGCAGGCGGTGCCTCTGGCCCCGGACCCCATGGTGCGGAGGCTGGGATTGATATACCGTAAAGACAAAGCGCTCTCCAAAGCGGCTTTGGGATTCATCCGTGTGACATTGGATCAACTGGGCGAGCAAGTGGGTGAGCCGCTCGCCCTGGCGCCGAACGTAAGCGTAAGGTAAGGAACTGATGGTCTGTCCGGAGTGTCGAAAACATTTCGCGGTCGAAGACGCCGCCATCTGTCCTTATTGCGGCCTCACCATCGCTGCCGGCGTCGTGAAGAGTTCGGCCATCATGATCTCGTCGCGGGAGGCCGAGGGGTTCTACCGCTCGATGGAGGAAGTGCCGGAGAGCGTGCGCTCGATGCTGATCGAGACGACGTGCGGACCGGGCGCCCGAACGATCATCATCGCGGACCGGAGGCTCCGGCCGAAGTCGAAGCCCACTTTGAATCAGACCCGGTCGTTGAAGCGCCACTGCGAAATCCCGCGGGCGGCGACGGCGGTTTCCGGGCGGTTCCCCCTCGCGTTGGGGGGCTGGATCGGGTTGGTGGCGGTGGCTGCCGCGTCGCTGGTGATACTGATCGTTCATCTGCTGGATTGATCTCGCTCAAATCGCCGATTGATGAGCCGATAAGAGAGGGGTGAGAGCACCCACCCTGTCGATCCCCGGGAACCAAACGGCTTTCCTGACGCTGCTTGGGAGCGAAGGGGTGACGCAACCGGTGGAGATCGGACGTCTGTCGGGATCCCTGCTGGACGTAACCCTGGCGACGCCTTTGCCGTTGGATAGCGCCGTCAAGCTGGAGTGGGGAGACTACTTCGTGCTGGCCGAAGTCCGCCTTTGCGAGAAGCGTGGCGGGGCCTATCAGACCGCGTTGCACCTGATGGGCGGTCTGTTCGAAGAGGAGAGCCTGCGGCGACTGACCGAGGTCGTCTCGGCCTGGCAATAGCCTATGCCATGATGGGAGGGACTATGTCCGCCCCTTCCTCGAGTTCGCCGCGAGCGGTCATCTTTGGGTGCCGCGGCCAGCTAGGCGTCGAACTGGTCCGTGAGTTCGAAAGCCGCGGCTATGACGTCACCGGTTTTGGCCGCACCAGTGTCGACATCACCGACCGGGAGCGCATCGAACACAGCCTGGCGTCGATTGACCCGCAAGTGGTCCTGAATGCCGCCGCCTACAATCAGGTGGATGTCGCGGAACGGGAACCGCAAGCCGCCCTCGCCGCCAATGCCCTCGGCGTCCGCAATCTCGCCCTGGCGTGCCGCCAGATCGATGCCGCGTTCGTACACTTTTCCACCGATTATGTGTTCGACGGAACGCTCGGCCGCGCCTATGTGGAAACGGATACGCCTCATCCGCTCGGCGCCTACGCCGTTTCCAAACTCACAGGCGAACTGTACGCCCAAGCCTACCTGAATAATCCACTGATCATCCGCACGTGCGGCGTCTTTGGACCCGCCGGGACCCGGACGGCGCGCGGCAACTTTATCGAGACGATGCTCAGGCTGAGCAGAACGACACAGCCGATTCGCGTGGTCGAAGACCATGTCGCGTCTCCGACGTATGCTCCCTGGATGGCGCAGCGCACGGCTGACCTTGTCGAACGCCGGGCTTCCGGAGTCATTCACCTGGGCGGAGGCCACCCGGTATCATGGTTTGCGTTCGCGAGAATGATCTTCGACGCTGCCGGCCTGCATCCGACGCTCGTCGCCACCAGTGAGAGGGAATACCGCACCGAAGCGCGGCGGCCCAAGTACTCCGCTCTGTCGAACTCCAGGATGGAGTCCCTGGGAATCGCTCCGATGGGCCCTCTTGACGAAGCGATCCGCGACTACCTTCGGCTTCGCGAGGCGGTTAGCGCGTCAGTCGCAATGCCCACTCGGCGCGAGTGACGGGTCCAGGCTGAACGGGGGTGGCTGACGGCGGCAGCTTTGCGCGGCAATCCGTCCAGACGAACGGCAGATCCGGGTGGAACCAATTGCGGTGATCCACCGCCATCCAGCCTCGCGAAACCGCGAGCTTTCCCGCATCATCTGTCTTTTCTCCAAAGAACGCCGCCAGCGCTTTCGCCGCTTCGGCCCGGGTGAGGGGCGCCTCAGGGGACGCGTGCAGACCTGTTGGATCGATCGGATACCATCCGCGCAGCGCCGCCACCTGGATCGCTGCAAACGCCGGATGCGATGGAAACAGATCGTCGAACCAGTAGAGCGGCACTCCGGCTCGCGCAAGCTCCTCCTGCACGCGTTCATGAGTTGGGAGCGTTCCCCCGGCTTTCAACGTGAGGACGGCGAGCACGGCAGCGGCCTCGCCGATATTCCACTCCACCGGATGCAGGCGAAACGCGCCGTTGGTCAGATGGGTCACACCCAGGTTCTTTCCCGCAGGCAGGAAGTTCGCCACGCCTACGGGGATCAGGGTCGACATCGGAATCTGAAACGGCTTGGGCATCATCATGCGGCCGCGTTCGTTGGCGCCGCACGGGTGGATGTCGACCATATAGAAGCCGCTGCCCACCGAATCCGGAAAGAACTTTGCTCGAGGTCCAGGCTGGTAGTCCGCCACGATGTCCTGCTCCACCACGCGCCCCTTCGCCCGAATGCGGCGCGATTCGCGGATGTACGGGTATTTCGACAGCCCGTCGGGACTGCCCATGAGTTCGGGGCGCAACGTCAAGTCCGGATACCCGGAGACGTTCCCGTCGTCCCGGGGAACGTCGTTCTGCAGCCAATAAAGGAATGCCAGCGACACTCGCTTGGCCGCCTGGAGGATGCGCGCGACATCCGCCGGTTCCCGGTCGAGAACGGACTCCGAGTGATAGTCCTGCCGCGGCCAATTGATCAAGGCGACATCGTTGGGTACGCCCGAGGTAAATTGCCGGGCCGCCAGGATCCGCCGCCAGGAGAAGAACGGCCGAGGCGACATGTTGTTGGGGATCGGCGCGTCCTCGCCGAACATCGCGTAGGTAAACGGCCCCCGCCAGCCGTACTCGACCGGATAGGTCACGCGAAACGAAAACGGCTGCGAGTCGCGAATCCGCTCGTACTCCGGAGGCTTCGGAATGCGGTGGTCCTGGCCCGGCCGATGCTCGATCACGAACGGGTAGGTGAAACTCTGCACACAGGCCTGATTCGCCTTCTCCGCCGCGTGGGGCTCACCGGTTTCACTGCGGGGTTCGGAGCCGGTCACGTACGGGACCTTCGCCAATGGCAGCAGATCGCCCATCTCGGTCGCATCCAGCACAAACCCTGGCCGGAATCGCAGGACCCGCTTCGTGTCGAACTGGTAGGCCAGTGCGGATCGGATTTTGCCGCCGGCGATTTCGAGGTGTGCGATCGCGGTCCGCGGAAAGACGCGGATGCCGCTGTGCTCGCGGAGCATGGATTCCACGACGGCGACGCCCACGGGCGGTTCGAAGCAGAGCGCCGAGACGTAGCAGGCGCCAGGATTCAAGGCCCGAAACGCCGCGAACTCAGGTTTCAGGGCCGTCTTTTCGCGATAGTGCCGGCGGATGCGCTCGCGCAGGCCGTAGTAGGAGCGGGTGCCTCCGGCGAACTCGATGAACCGGTTCTCGTCCATAGCCGAGACGCCGCCGGCGGTCATCTGGCCACCCAGCCAGTCGGTCTCTTCGGTCACGCAAACGCTGAGCCGGTACCTGGCGATTGTCAGGGCGGCCGACACTCCACCCATTCCCGCGCCCGCAACGAGGACGTCACATCGTTCTTCGGGGACCACGGCGGGGAGGGTAAAGGTTTTCAGCGCAGACCGATAGTCGCCGAGCGCGGGCACGTTCTGTACGTCGACGACGGTGAACGTCTGGGCGTTCAGGGCGAACGCCGCGGCCAAAACAAGAAGAGGTCGCATTGTCGAAACCGGATTGTAACGCTATCGAGCGTGGCTCGGGCCGAGCGCCGTAGTCCGTAGCCTGCCGGCCGCGGTTCGGACGCGTCCCCGATCCCAGGGTAGCCCCGAAAACAAGCGGAAAAAAAGGCGAAACCTAATCCAAGTGGTTGAAAATCCTGTGTCGACTATTCGAAATGGGTCGTGAGCGCAACAAACCGTCAAATCTGCTGGAATAGGAAGGCCCTTCTTCGAGAAATAATTTGACAGGCTGAAGCAGGTGTACCACAGCCGGTATTTTTGCAGCCTATCATCGTAGAGGATCGTAGAGCACGGACGGACTGCCGCCCACCGCTTCCTCTCACGGCTTGTCCTGCACCACCACCGGATTGCGGCCGTACTTGATGACCGTGCCCGTTTTGCGCGTGAGCTTAGTTGGCTGAGCTTCGCGGCGACGGACGGTCGCTGTCGACCGGTCCGCGATCACGTTACCTAGCCACGAACGCCGGCTCCCCGGCGCTACACTGATGTGCAACATGACGGCTCCGCAAAAATGGGAGAGGATCACGGATCTCGAAGAGCCCGAATCGCTCACCGACAACGAACTCGCGTCCTTAGGAGAGGTTTGGGGGGCCATGAAGCACGACCTTGAAATGAAAGGGGTCTCGGCTGCTTTCAACCAGGGGCTACACCGGGAATGGGCAATTGAACTTGGAATTATCGAGAACGCCTACAGCCTCGACCGCGGGACAACGGAGGTCCTGATCGAGCGCGGGATCGATGCCGATCTGATTCCTCGGACGCCCGCCAATTCCGATGCGACTCTGACGGCGGCGATGATTCGGGGGCACCAGGAAGCCCTGGAGGGCATGTTCGCCTTTGTCAAGGCTGAGCGCACGTTGACGACGGGATACATCAAGGAACTGCATGCAGCCCTGCTGCGCCACCAGGACTCGTCGGTTGTCGTCGATGCGGCCGGGAACACGTTCGAGAGGCCCCTCGCAAAAGGAGCGTACAAACTCCAGCCAAACAACCCGACCCGCGCGAACGGCGTCGTCCACGAGTACTGTCCACCCGAGCATGTCGCGTCCGAGATGGACTGTCTTGTCGAGTGGCACCGGAAGAGATCGTCATCGACGGCGTTCCCGGAGGTCGAAGCCGCATGGCTTCACCACCGTTTTACCCAAATTCATCCGTTCACAGACGGGAACGGGCGGGTGGCCCGTTCACTCGCCACAATCGTCTTCCTGAAAGCGGGCTGGTTCCCGCTCGTAATCACCCGCGACGACCGATCGCAGTACATCGACGCTTTGGAAACTGCAGACAACGGAATCCTGCGCCCGTTGGTGGACCTTTTTGTCCGGGTGCAGCGGAGGACGCTTATTCAACTCCTGAAGGTTCGAGATTCCGTGTCGCCGCCTGCGACAGCGAAGGAGGCGGTGGCGGCGGCCGTCGATGTCCTTCGTCAGCGCAAAGCGATTAACAGTTTCCCGAACGCGTACGCCACCGCCGATCGACTTCGCAAGATTACAGAGGACCACATCAGATTGATCCAATCGAACCTTTCCCAACAGATTGAAGTAGGCGAGGGAATCAATCTGATGATGAGCAGACCTTCCATCGAGGATGATCTGATTCGAGAGGCTGCGAACCTGGCAGGATACGAACCCAATTTGGCCGAACTGAACGTCAATCATGCTCTGCGATTCGGCAATCCGGTTACTGCCACCATTGTGGTGTGTTTTCACGGTGTGGGCCGCGTTTCGCACGGATTGGTCGTTGCCCTCGTCTTTCTGGCGCTGCCCGGCGAAGTTCGGCTGGCCGGCGACTTCTTCCAAACAAACTACAACGAGCCCCCTGAAAACGCTGTCAACAGATTTGGGCCGTGGCTTGAACGAAATCTGGCTTCGGCCATGACGGCGTGGACGAAGTTCCTGTAGATCTGGTTCCCATCGTAGAAACGTTTTGAACTCCCGGCGCCGGGCGAATGGCGTTTTTCTCTCGACGCTTTCTCACGGTTCCGCAATGCCTTGGGCGGATCGAACACGGCGAGTGTGTTCAGCGCCGCGCCGGAGAAGGAGTAGAATCAAAGAGCATGGCCAAGGACTACATCGAACAGCGGGACGGCAACTACTGCGTTGCCGGCACTCGCGTGTCCCTCGATTCGATCGTCCACGCGTTCCGCCGGGGCGAGTCGCCGGAAACCATCTGCCAGAACTTCGAGGTCCTTCAACTGGAGGAGGTCTACGGCGCGGTAGCGTACTACCTGGCGAACCAATCCACCATTGATGCCTACCTCGTTCGCCAAGGCGAGAAGTGGGTCGAAGGAAAGCGCAACGCGGAACCACTGCCGGCTAGCCTGCGGGAGCGGCTGACACGTGCCCGGAGCGAGATGCACACCTCTCGCCCGTCGTGAAGATTCGGTTCCTGGCGGACGCGGATCTCAACAAGGCCATTGTCAATGGAGTACTGCGGCGCGAGCCGTCGGTGGATTCCCAGTCCGCCGATGCGGCAGGGCTGCGAGGCATGAAGGACGATCCAAGTCCTGGCATTCGGTGCGGCGAGTCAAAGGGTACTCGTCTCGCACGATGTCGGCACCATGCCCGCGCATTTTCGTGCGTTCCGGGACGCGGGGAATCACAGCGCCGGCGTGTTCCTGATTTCGCAGAGCCTCGACATCGGGACGGCGATCGACGAACTCCTGCTTGTGTGGTTGGCTTCGGAAGCATCGGAGTGGGCTGATCGACTGGAATGGCTGCCGCTCTGAAGTCACGAGGGTGGGACGTTCTCTCACCCTGACTCTACCTTCTCTGTCAGGTCCGTTGAGCCCAGCGGGACACGAAGCAGTTCAAGGAAGGCGGCAGGATCTCTCGGCGGTGGTCCGTTGTCTACTGGAGCAGATAGCAGGCGGAATGCGGCCCCCATTCGAAGTTCAATCCAGTACCCGGGTTGTTCAAGCCGCGTGGCGATCTCACGTGAGATTTCAAGAGACTGTGAGAACAGATGGGTCCGCTTCTGGTCCCCGAGCAATCGCGCAAACACCTCGGTCCGATGGTGTCCTTCGACGAACCGAATACAACAGCATGTCCGGACCCATCTCGATCGGCCCGCTCATGCCCGGCTCCACCTGCCGTGATCGAAGGCGCCCTTCTCCCTGCGCGAGACCAGCGGTTTGCGATCCCACATCCGCTCCCACTCCACGCCGTCGCGGCTGGTGGCGATGTGGGCCTCGTTTTCGCTTTTCCCCTTTTCTGCGTTCATCACCGCGTACAGCGAAAGAAACGCCCCGTGACGGCGGAAAACGTGCGCGCCGTCGACGTCGGGGATATCCCGCTCGTCCGGATACATCACGGAGCGCGGCATGCCCCAGCGCGTAATGTCCGGGCTCATCATCATCGCCACGCTAAAGCTAAAGTACGGAACAACGACTCCTGCCGCACAGGGCACGCTGGTCCGCGGCCTTCCGGCCGCGGTTCGGATCGGCCGACCGATGTGGGACGCGATGCGGGCGGAGCGGTAAGAGGCGCTGACAACGAGAGAGCGGAAAGACAGTCTGGCATCGCGGCGGGCGATCCGGATTCGTCCGGGGCGGTCAGGGTACTCTATGGACCTCGGATCGGACACCACGGGTGACGACCCAGGTCAGATACCCCGCCATCAGGACGAAGACCGACTCCTGCAGCAGACCGGCGGGTTCGGGCCAGCCTCGCATGCACATCTTGAAGCAGGAGACTCCGGTCGAAGTCCACAGGAGCAGCAGAAACCCAAAGGCCAGAAAGGGGCGTTGACGCCGCATTCGGACCCAGGCCGCCCACCAGGTGGCGAGCGAGGCGATGAGGGCCACGCCCCATCCAACCGGCGCCGATCCGACTTGCCAGGTCCGCGAGTAGTAAATCGCCCAATCGGCGTAGAAGGCGGTGGCCGTGACGATGAGGGCGACGTACCAGGCCCACTCGTCGGCAAACAGGACGAGGCACAACAGCAAGGCGCCCGCGACCGTGTAGTCAAAGCGGACCGGGAGGCCCCATACCAGGGCGAACGTCCCGGCGCAGATCAATACCGCGAAGGCAAGCGATGTCCACGCGGGTCCGGCGGTTCCAGCGGGCGGCGGAGCGCTGGAGCGAAGGCGGTCCCGTAGCGAGTATGCGCACAGGCCGAGCGCGAGCCCGAACGAGAAGCCGAAGAACAGCTCCATCACTTTCCACCAGCCGATCCAACCTCGCGCCCATTGGTAGATCGTGCCCGCCGACATCAGACAGCCTCCGCCTCCGAAACCGATTCCGCCGCCGAGGGCCCCCCACATCGCGAACCGCCCGGCGACCTTTCCTTCGCCCCTCGATGCGAGATACGCGAGCCACAACAGAGCGCCGAGAGCCAGGCCGGCCCACAATTCCACCCTTGGCTTGTCGAAACGGTTGGAGAAGTAGATGAGCTTCGGATCGTTGATCCATTTCCAGCCGAGCCAGGTGCCGAACACCATCAACGCGGCGGAGACAAACAAAGGTTTCCGGGCCGGCCGGCCCGTGTCGAGAGCGTAGCCGAGGACCGCGCCGCCGAGCAATCCCCACACCGCGCCTTTCAGAGACAGCCCGATAAGACCGAGCCAGAAGGTCTCCGGCTTGACAATGTGCCCGACTGTCTGGCCGTAGGTCTCCTGCCCGCCGAAGCCGATGCCTACGGCTCCGAACGCGGCGGCGACCGCGGCCGCCGGGTCGCCCCGCCGAAGCAGGAGGCAGATCGCCATCGCCACCAGCGCTCCCGGGATCATCGCGCCGAGCGGGCCGCCGCCGATGTAGCCGCGAAGACCCCAGCCGAGGGACATCGTGACCGCCGGGAACAGAGCGAACTGCCAACGAGAGTCCTGGGACATCTATTCGAGAGTATTGCCGCCGTTGACCGAGATCTTCTGGCCGGTGACGAAATTCGCGCCGTCGCTCGAGAGATAGGCGACAGCTTCGGCGACATCGTCCGGCACGCCCTGCCTCCGCAGCGGAACGTGGGCGGCATACTGCTCCAGTTGCCTGCGCGGGACCGAGTCGTGGCGTTCCACAGGAATCCAGCCCGGCGCCACCAGGTTGACGGTGATTCCGAAAGGACCGAGTTCGTTGGCCCAGGATCGGGTCATACCGAGTTGCGCCGCCTTGGCCCCAACGTAATGGGCGAACTCGATCCGGCCGAGTTCCACCACCTCGCTGCCGATCTGGATGATCCGCCCGTAACTCCGGTCGCGCATGCCGGGCATCACCTCCTTCAGCAGAAGGAGGGGCGACTTCACAAAGAAGCGCAACTGGTCCAGGCAGTCCTTCCAGGTCTGTTCCTCGATGGGAAGAAACGGCTGAGGGCCGGTGGCATTGCAGACCAGGATATCCACCGAGCGTCCGAACTTGTCGCAGACTTCGCGAACCAGGCGGCGGACGGCCTCTTCGTCGGTGACGTCGGCATGGAACACCTCCGCGATGCCGCCGGCTTCGACGATGGAATCGCGAACGGCATGAGCCAGATCGTGGCTGGCGTGATAGTTGACAGCGACACTGGCCCCGCAGGCGCCGAGTTTTCGCGCGATGGCCGCGCCGAGTCCGCGGGACGCGCCCGTGACCAGGGCGACGCGGCCCCTCAAATTGTAGGACATTCCCGAGTTATCTCCTTAACAGCCAACTGACGGCGTTGCGCATCAGGCGTTGAAACATGGGATGTTCCAGCGCGTCGCGCGTGTGGCCGCTGGCGAGATGGACGAGGCGGCCTTTGCCCGGCTCGTAGCACCATCCGGCGGCGGCGGTCTTCTCTTCGTCGGACCGGTTGCGCAACAACAGATGCACCTTCTTCTCATCATAGGGCGGCGTGTGCTGCTCGTCAGCCGCAAAAAACTCGCTGACGCCCTTGGTGATGGGGTGATCCTTGTCGACCACCTCGACCCGAAAGCGCTCGAGCGGGCCGTGCCCGATGTAGCGGCCGCCGACCAGGTTGAGATACGGCCCGTTCTCCGGATAGATGCCCATCGAGTTGTGGAGGTTGAGAAAGGCGCCGCCGCGCTCGACAAAATCGACGACGGCCTTCTCTTGTTCGGGTGTCATCCAGATGACGGATTTCTTGAAGTCGTTCGGCCAGACCATCCCGTCGCGCAGGATCACCAGCAGGTCGACCGCAGCCAGATTCTGCGCGGTCAGGGCGCGATAGTCGACCAGGAAGTGCGGCGTCGCTCCGGTGGCTTCAAACACGGGGCGGAGACCCGCCTCCAGATGCTCCGGCTCGTGGTAACGGTCGCCGAGGAGAACCAGCGCCTGCGGCCTGGCGCGCGAAGGCTGGGGAGCGCGGCCAGCGTAGGGCGCCTTCGGACCCGTCAGCTCGGAGTAAACGTGGCGGATGTCTTCAGGCTGGGGATTGTCGTAGGGCATCCAAGTGTAGTAGGACGCCGGCAAAAGAACGCTCTGCTCGATCGATTCGACGGTGCGGCCCAGCACGATGCCGTAGGCGACCTGGCGGCGCAGTTCGCTCAGGAAGCGCTCCTGCCGGTCGAGCAGCGCCGGGCCGCCCCACGATCCGCGGCCGGGGACGACGCGCGCGGGGTTTGTCGCTTTGAGTTTCGTCAGGTTCGCGAGCCATGCCGCCGTATCGGAGCCCGGCAGCACCGTGCGCGGGCCGTTCACGACGGCCGGTCCGCCGAACAGGACCCGTTTGTCTGCAAAGTACAAAGCCCGCCCACCCCCGACCGGGATAGCCTGGCCGGCCTCTGCCGGCTTCACGCCGAGGGATTCCAGTTGCCGGATGATGGCTTCGTCGGCAGGACTTCGCGACGTCAGCACGAGGCTCCTCACTGGCGTGCCCGTGAGCACGCGGATTTCGGCGATGAACTTCGCCGGGTCGATGCCGCGCGGCAGATCGATCAGCAGCGTGTCGTTCGAACGCGCGATCCAGCCACAATTGGCGGAGCCGTATTTGTCCGCGAATCCCGCGGCCCAGACACCGGGCGCGATCTGCTCGTGATGCGGGAGAGCGGAGAGAAGGGCGGGCAGGAACAGCCAGAAATATCGTTTCATCATGGAACACTCACCGAATGGCCAGTGTACTGGATCGCGTGCTGTAATGAGAAGGTCAAAGGAGCGCGCCAGATGATGCGCACGCCCGCCGGGCGACACAAAACGTCGCCGGGCGGCACTCCCAAGGGAGCGCCATGCGAATCGCCGCGTGTTTCGGGCTTGCCCTGGCAGGCCTGATGCTCCTCCCGCCTCCGCTCCAGGCGGGAGATTCAGGCAGCCGCGCCGCCTACGTCGGAGGCACGGTCGCCGGCCTTCCCAGCAAAACGGAAGGTACCCTGACCATCAATGATCCGGAAGCAATGTCGTTTCGCTTGAAGTCCGGGACGATTCGAGTGCTGTACTCGCGAGTGAACACGCTCGAGTACGGGCAGACGGTCGGCCGCCGTTATGTTTCCGCAATCCTCATCTCGCCGCTGCTCCTGCTGGCCAAGAAGCGGCGGCACTATCTGACGGTCGGATTCACCGATGACGAAGGCCAGCAGCAGGCGATGGTGTTCGAAGTCGAGAAAGGGCAGATTCGCGCCGTGCTGGCCGGCCTCGAAGCGCGGACGGGCCGGCGGGTGGAGTTTCAGGACGAGGAAGCTCGCAAGTCGGGAAAGGGGTAGACGATGTGGCTCTTGCTGATCTGGTTTCCGGCCCTTCTGGCGGCCGGCGAGAACGCGCGCGCTTCGATCGCGCCGGCGAGCCTGGAGACTCAACGGGTCTCGCAACAGCGTGAGATGGAATTTGAGGGACTGGTCCAGTTGCTGGGAGTGCGCCGCATCTTTGTGGACAAACTGACCGGGGGCGCGACCGCCGACCAGATGCGCGATCTTCTGATGGCGCACCTTCGCGAGACCCGGTTGTTTCTGATCACTGAGAACCGCGAACGTGCCGACGCCACTCTGCGGGGGGCGGCCGAGGATCTGGTCTATACCGAACAGCACCAGATGGAAGATGGCATTAACGCGAATGTCAGCGGCGGGATCGGGCGCGGGTCCAAGAGCCGCACAGGCGGCGTGTACGGCCAAAGCAGCGTGGGATCCCGAGAATCGCTGCGGGTGACCGAGAGGCGGCACGAAGCGATGGCGTCGCTGCGGCTGGTGAACAAGGATGGAGACGTGATCTGGTCTACCACGCAGGAGAGTAACGGTGCGAAGTTCCGCGGCGCAAGCGCGGATGTCGCGGACAAAGTTGCGCGCAAGCTCGCCGAGGACTACGAACGCGCACGTAGGTTGCGCTAACTCGAGAGTTCGCCCTCGGTGACGTGTTCGGTCGGTCTCGTCGGGGCGCTCCGATGGGTTGCCCGCCTCGCGGCAGGCATTTCGTGCTTAAGGGTGTACCCAGGGAGCGAATGCCCCGAGGAACGGCTTGACTTCCCGATGACCGCGTGACGGAACGACGCCTTCCGCCAAAGAACCGCGGAGTTCAATTGCCCAGGTGAACGAGGCGCGAGATCGCGCTCCCTGCGTGGGTCTTCAAGGCCGAAGGCTCGATCCGCATTTCCTGCCAGTTATACGGCAGTTCGCGCCCACAGTCGAGACAGGCTACATAAGTCTCCCGCGACCGTAGTGCTGTCGCGCGCTGGGGGGTCAGCGGAAATGTCGTGTGTTTGTGAGAGCACCCAAAAAGTCCTTCCCAAAAAGTCCTCATCCTTCAACTCCTCCTTTCTGATTGGATGAAGAAAGGGGCCATTCGGTTTCGTAGCGAGAGCATCAGACAGCTCCTGAACACGCGCTCATCAACAGCCGCAGCTTCCGTTAATTCAATGGTTTGTGGGATGTGGACCTTCGAAGGACAGGTACTACTAGAAGATACGATTTCGTTTCGCGACTTAGAACGCAGGCTCTCAGACGCTCCGAGCTACCCGCCAGTACCCGATGACGCCGCGATCGATTGACGGAAGTCGACGAGCGTACACGACCAGCCTGGATATCCGCGCGACAGGGAGTACTGGTCCTCCTCGACGCGAAATGCCAGGTCAACCCGTTGGCCAGGTTGCAGCCCGGGAGCTAACTCTGCCGCGTTCCAGGCTTTCATCGCCATCGTGCGCCCCTGCTGGCGAACATTCAGGCGCAGGTGCTTCTCCTTCATCACGGCCGGCTCGGAGGCGATCTCCGCACCCTCGCAGATGAAGACCGGCTGTTCGTTCGAATGGCCGAAGGGGGCCAGCGACAGAACCTCGTCGATGGCCTTTGCGTTGAGTTCCGCCAGGTGGACGGCCGTATCCGCTCGAAGCACCGGAATCAGGTCGTCAGGAGTCAGCATTCTCCTCGAGTATTCGTTCAGTCGCGCGCGGAATTCGTCCACCCGTTGGGATGCCATCGTGAGACCAGCGGCATGTTTGTGGCCGCCAAACTTTGTGAACAGGTCGGGCATCGATTCGAGCGCCTCCAGCAGATGGAAGGCCTCAATGCTGCGGCCGGAGCCTTGCGCGACTCCGTTCTCAATGCCGAGCACGAGCGCCGGCCGGTAGAACCGCTCCACAAGGCGCGCCGCGACAATACCCAAAACGCCTCGATGCCAGCCTTCGCCGGCAAAGACCAGCGAGGCTTGTTCCCCGGTGACGGGCTCGCGCTCGCATTCTTCGAGGATCGACCGCACGATCTCCGCCTCGGTCTGCCGCCGGTCGGCGTTCAGATCGTGCAGTAGTTCGGCGAGCTGTTTCGCGCGGGCCGGATCCGCCGTGGTAAACAACTCGATCACGTCGTTGGCGGTCGCCATGCGCCCGGCGGCGTTGATTCGGGGCGCGACGCGGAAGGCCACCTGTTCGGCCGTCGGCGCGACGCCTTCGGGCAGGCTGGCCACCCGCAGCAACTCCCGCAGTCCGAGGTTCTTCACCGTGTGCATCCCGGCCAGACCGTGTTTGACGATCACCCGGTTTTCGCCGGTGAGGGGTACCACGTCGGCCACCGTGCCGATCGCTACCAACTTCAGGAACGACTCGAGTACGCGCCGCAGCTTCTCCTTCGGCCAACCCCGCGTTTCGAGCAGCGCCTGCACGAGCTTGAACACTACCCCGACACCGCACAGGTTCTTCTCCGGATATCGGCAATCCGGCTGCTGCGGATTCAGCACGGCAAGCGCCGGCGGCAACTCGGCTTCGGGCAGATGATGATCGGTCACGATCACGTCAATGCCTGCCTCCATGCCGCGAGCCACGGCCTCCGCCGCCCGGATTCCGGTATCGACGCTGATCACCAACTGGACGCCCGCCGCCGCGGCGTGTTCCATCACCTCGGCTCTCATGCCATAGCCGTCGCGCAGGCGGTGCGGCACGTGAAAATCCGCGGCGCCTCCGGCCAACTCGATCGCTTTTCGCAGGATCACGATCGAGGTCGTGCCGTCGACGTCATAATCTCCGTAAATAAGTATGCGCTCATTCAGACGGATTGCTAATAACAACCGGTCCACGGCCTGGCGCATTCCGGTCATCAGGAAAGGATCGTGCAGGTCGTCGAGCGAAGGAGCCAGGAAGCGGCGGGCGTCCGCTGGTTGAGCGAGCCCGCGCCCGGTGAGAATCCGCGCGGTCACCGGTTCGATACCCAGGCTGGCGGCGAGACGCTCCGAGCCTGCGGTGTCCGCCGTTCGCCATCGTGCCGGCGGGTTGCCCGGTTGCAGAAGGTATTTCAAGCGCCAACTCAGTTCTTCGAGTAGTAGCCGCCCAGCGGGCCGGGATCCTCACCGTCGTCTTCGTCCCCCATGTGATAGAAGTCGGCGGCTTCGATCGCCTCGGTCGTCTCCAGGTACGATTCGTACCACTCCGACAGGGCGCGGTACATGTAGGCCATGCCGTTGAAGTGGAAACTCAATTCGATCGACGCGGTCAGACCCGTGAACACCTTGAGTTCCTTGAGTCCCGTTTCGAGCGACCGGGCGTCATCGCGCGAAAGGGAGCCGGACTCCAGCATGTCGAGCGCGTTGTCGATGTCGGCCGAGGTAAACTCCCGCACGGCAAACAAGATCAGCCGAACGCCGGTACTCTTGGCCGCGTTGAGAAACCCGTGAAACTCGGGATAGGCGTGTATGTCCCAGTACACGATGGGAACGTCTTCAAGCCCGCCGGGTTCGGCGCGAAAGACGGAGAACTCCTCGGAGGCAAGATACTCCAGGATCTCCTGTTTGAGTGTGTCGAGATTCAAATCCACGGCAATTATCGCTGCGCTACGACCAGGACGTCGTGCTGGTTACCAAAATCACGCGCGCTGGGCGTGACGATGGTCTTGGGACCGATGTAGATCTTCTTCGATTGCGAGATGGCCCTGCGAACGTCATCTTCGCACACAAAGTCGACAATGGCGGGAGGAGGAGGAGCGGGAATCGAAGGAGAGGCCGCCACAGCCGCGGGCTGTGGCTTCATCTGGCAACTGCACGTGGGCCCGTCCGTTTTCGCCGGTGAGGGTGGCTCGACGGCGGTCCGGCGAGCGGCGAGAAAGCGGTCCACCACTTGCTCCACCGAACCGGGCGCCGCGGGCGGCGCTGCCGCCTTGGAAGGAGCGGGAGCGCTGATCACGCCCCGCGCGGCCAGGAAGCGGTCCACCGAAGCCGCCACCGCGCTCCGGCCCGGCGCTTCGGCGGAGTCCACCTTGTATTCAAACGCCTCGGCCGCCGTCCGAACCGCGTAGGCAATCCGCTTGATATTGAACAGGTGCTGCGGCCCCACGTTGTCGCTGGTGCTGTTGCCGGCGATCGCGCCACAACCGAGCGTCATGGAGGGAAACACGTTTGTCGTGATTCCGGTCGAGCCTTGCGGCGCGGGCGTGTTCACCAGCACCCGGAACGAAGGCATCCGCATGCCGAATTCCCGGATCTTCTCATCGCACGTCGAGTAGATCACCGAGGTATGGCCGAGGCCGCCGAACTTCAACAGCGAATAACATCGCTCCAGTCCTTCGGCAAAGCTCTTCACGAAATACAGGGCCAAAACCGGGGACAGCTTTTCCGCCGAAAGGGGTTCGGCCTTGCCTACCTGATCGACTTCCGCGACCAGAATGCGCGTGTCGGTCGGCACTTCAAAGCCGGCCATGTGGGCGATCTTCATCGGAGATTGCCCCACGCATTTCGGATTCACCGTCCAGCGCGGGGTCAACAGCAAATGGCCAAGCGCCTTCTTCTGGGCATCGCTGCAGAAGTACGCCTTCTCGGCTTTCAACCGCGCGATCACCCGATCCTTTAGAACGTCTTCAGCGACGATGGCCTGCTCGCTCGAGCACACGGTCCCGTAATCGAAGGCCTTGCCTTCCACCACCTTCGCGACCGCGTCGTCCACGTCCGCCGTTCGTTCGATCAGCACCGGAACGTTCCCGGGGCCGACGCCGAGCGCCGGCGTGCCGCTCGAGTAAGCCGCCGTCACCATCGCCGAACCGCCGGTGGCCAGGATCACGCCAATCCGCTCGTGATGCATCAAGGCGTTGGTGGCTTCGCTCGTCGGGGTAAGGATGCACTGGATGATGTCTTCGGGCGCCCCCGCCTCGAGCGCCGCCTGGTACAGGATCGACGCGGTCTCGCAGGTGCACTCTTTGGCGTTCGGGTGCGGGCTGATGACGATGGCGTTGCCCGCCTTCATGGAGATCAGCGTCTTGAAGATTACCGTCGATGTAGGATTCGTCGTCGGCAGCACCGCCGCCACCACGCCTACCGGAACGCCAATCTCAATCACCTTCTGTTCCGGCAGTTCCCGCAGAACACCGACGGTTTTCATCCCACGCATACGGCGGGGCAGGATGTCACAGTTCAGCAGGTTCTTGGCGATCTTGTCCGGAACATTCCCGTAGCCCGTCTCCGCTACAGCGAGCTCGGCCAGACGCCTGGCGTTCGCTCGCGCTGCCGCCGCCATCTGTTCCACAATCGCGTCTACCTGTTCCTGGGTATACTCGCGAAATTTCAGCGAAGCCGCGTAGGCTTTCTCAACCTTGGTGCGGACCTCCTGGATCGAGATGAGGTCTTTGTCCTGGAGCATGACTCACCGAACGGGCAGGCGTGCGGCCGGCCTATCCGAGAGAACCCTTCGGTTTGTTGGCGCCCGGAAGAATCTTGGACACTTCGTCGTGCGGACGCGGAATGACATGGACCGCCACCAGTTCACCGACCCGGCGTGCCGCGGCCGCTCCGGCGTCCGTGGCCGCCTTTACCGCGCCCACATCGCCGCGAACCGTGACTGTGACGTAACCAGCCCCGATAAACTCCTTGCCCTGCAAGACGACATTCGCCGTCTTGACCATGGCGTCGGCAGCTTCGATCGCGCCGATCAGTCCTTTCGTTTCGATCAGACCGAGTGCTTCCATCAAAGGTTTCTCCACGTGAGTTTTCACCGTAACACACCACCGGCGAGTGCAGCAATGGCGATAATGAACTGTGCGCTGGCTGGCGGTGTTGAGTGCGGCTCTTGCCGGCGCGGCGGGCCCCGACCTGTTCGACCTCGGCGCCGCGCGCGCCCGCGTTCTCTTCTTCCTCGCCCACGATTGTCCCATCGCCAATTCGTACGCGCCCGAGATCCGGCGCATCTGCGGCGACTATGCATCCCAGCATATCGAATGCGTCCTGATCTATGTCGACCCCATCACGCCCGACGGCGCTCTACTCAGCCATCAGAAGGAATATGGCTTGGCGCAGATTCCCGCCGAGATCGACCGCCGGCAGGCCTGGGCTCACAAAACGGGGGCTACCGTCACTCCCGAATCGGTCGTGATTGGCCCCAAACGGCGCATTCTCTACCGAGGCCGCATCGACGACCGCCATCCGGGCTGGCGGGAAAGCCGCCGCGAACCCACCCGCCGCGACCTTCGCGAGGCACTGAGCGAGATCGCGGCCGGCCGCCCGGTCCGCGTCCCCCGGACCAAAGCCGTCGGCTGCTACATTCCCTCCCCGCCGCTGGCGAAGTGAGGGTTTTGCGACAATAGCAGATATGGCGTTTGTCTCCATCCCGGGGGCCCTCGAAGAGATCCGGGCGGGCCGCATGCTGGTGGTCGTCGACGACGAAGACCGCGAGAATGAAGGCGACCTGACCATTGCCGCCGAAAAAGTCAGCGCGCAGATCATCAATTTCATGGCCACGTATGGCCGAGGGCTGATCTGTGTCGCCCTGACCGGGGACCGCTGCGATCAACTCCGCCTGCCGCTGGTTGCCCGCAACAACACTTCCGTGTTCGGAACCGCCTTCTGCGAATCGGTCGATGCCGCCCAGGGCGTCACGACGGGAATATCCGCCGCCGATCGCACCCGCACCATCCTTACGATACTGGAACCGGCCGCCCGGCCCGACGATCTCGTGCGGCCCGGCCATATGTTCCCGCTCCGTGCGCGCGAAGGCGGCGTGCTCGTGCGGGCAGGACAGACCGAAGCCTCCGTCGATCTCGCCCGCCTGGCGGGACTCACTCCGGCCGGGGTCATCTGCGAGATCATGAACGACGACGGCACCATGGCCCGGATTCCGCAGTTGGAAGCCTTCTGCGAGCGCCACGGTTTGAAGATGATTTCCGTCGCCGACCTGATTCGCTACCGCCTCCGTCACGAGCGGTTCGTGCATCGCTCCGGCGAAGGATTCGTCGAGACCGAATTCGGACCGTTCCGCGCGATCGCGTATTCGAGCGAAACGCAGCCGGACTCGCACCTGGCTCTGGTGCGCGGCGAAGTGTCGGGCCAGGAAAACGTGCTCGTCCGCATGCACGCGCATTGCGCGTTTGGCGATCTGTTTACTTCCACCCAATGCGACTGCGGCAGTTCCGTCCGCGGGGCATTGGCCGCGATCGCGCGGGAGGGCGTGGGCGTTCTTGTCTATCTGCACCAGAACGGACTGGGTTTCCGCTGGGCGGCCGACAGCACCGGGACCAAACGATTGCAGGCCCATAGCCGTGAGATGGGACCGGTCACCACGCAGCAGCACGAGATCGGCATCGGCGCTCAGATCCTGTCCGATCTTGGGCTCCACACGATACGCTTGCTCACCAATCATCCGCGCCGCGCGGTGGCCCTGGAAGGCTTTGGCATCAGGATCCTGGGTCAGGCGCCCATCCCACGGGTCTCCCGAATCGCCGTGGAAGAATGAGGAACGCGAAATCGCCCGCCAGCGTCGGGAACAGACGATGACGCGTTCTGCAATTCTCTGTGGATGGATCGCCCTGGCCATGACCGCCGGCGGCGCGGACCGCGCTCTGCTCGGCATCGCTGGTGACGCCGAAATGTTGATCGGCGTGAAGGCCCGTGCTGCGATCGAGAGCGGGCTCGGCCGAACGGCGCTGGAGGGTGTCTCTTTCCCGGACGCGCGCCTGGACAGGATTTTTCAAGCAGCGGGTTTGGACCTCAAGCGCGATGTGGAAGAGATCGTGATCGCGGCCAACCACGGTTCCCATCGCGACGCGCTGGTTTCACTGCGCGGCACGTTCGATGCGGCGCGCCTTCGCCGTGCCGCCGTCGCTGGCGGGCTGACCAGCCAGGCCTACAACGGCATCGATTTGTTCACCGGCCCAGCACTTGAAGGTGAAGACCATTCCTTCGCGGTGGCCGGCACGACGTTGGCCCTGCTGGGACCGAAGGTCCGCGTCCACGAGGCCATCGACCGGTGGAAGCAGTCCGCGACGCCATCCGGCGCCCTGCTCGAACGGGTGCGCGAAGTGGAAGGCGGTGATTTGTGGCTCGTCTCGCGCGCGCCCATAGCGTCCCTGGCATCGGTCGCGCCGGACCGCAACACTGCCGCCGCGGCGCGCGGCGATCTGTTCCGCACGATTGAACAGTGGGGAGTTTCGTTACGGCTCGGTCCGATGGTGCGTATCGAGGGGCATGCGGTGGCACGTTCGCCCACCGATGCCTCCTCGATCACGGAAGCCATGACCTTCCTGATGGGTCTGCTGCAGATGCAGGGAGGCGCCGGAGCCGGCTTGGCCGGTGCGGTGGAGGACTTTCAAGCCTCGTCTACGGGCAACAAGGTCACGGTGAGCTTCCAGATTCCGGAAGTGACTCTGAAGAGCGCTCTGGCCCACTCACTTCCCCGGCTATCGGACAAGGAGCGGCGGATTTCGAGATAGCCGACGCACACGGCTCTTCACGCCGACGCAATCGCTCAACGGTGTTTGGCGTGTTGCCCGAGGAGGTTCGAAATACAGTTCGAGCGCCTCGCACAAGTTGGCCAGTGACTCCTCTTCCGTCTCCCCTTGGCTAGCCACATCAACTTCCAGGCATTGGGAGACGTACCACGTCCCTTCACGCCATACCCGGGCGGCAAACGGACGCTTCATAAAGATCATTGTTCCACACGCCGGAAGGTTTGGCGACATAGAGAACGCCGGTCTGCGAGTTCCTACGGCTCTAACTCCGGCCGAGGCATCTTCACGTCCAGCCGCAGTTCTTTCATGAACCGGCCCCGCATGTCGCCCAGCCATTCATCTACATACCGCCGGTTGAGATCGAGGGTCGCAATCGCCACCGAGCCTTGCTCCCGCGCCTGCGCCAGGATCTCACCGTCCGGGTCCATCACATAAGTCGGATAGCCGTAGCCGGAGGAGACCACAAACACGCGGTTTTCGATCGCGCGAGCTTTGCCCAGCGCTTCATTGCCGCCCCAGATGGGAACCAGCAGAATCTCCGCGCCCTGCAACGCCAGCGCCCGCGCCGGATCCGCATACTGCACGTCCCAGCAGATCATGATGCCGACCTTCCCGAAATCGGTCCGGAACACCGGATAGTGAGAGCCGGGCGTGAGGCCTCCTTCAATCTCCTCGCGGGGAAGATACACCTTCCGGTATTTGCCGGCGACCGCGCCGGTGCGGTCGATCAATACGGCCGTGTTGTAGAGCGCCTGCCCCTCACGCTCGTAGATTCCCGCGGCCACGTACGTCTTCCGCTTCCTGGCGACGTCCGCCAGCCGCGCGGTGGTTGGCCCGGGAATGGGCTCGGCGACATCGGCGTACCTCTTCCCCGTCCCGACCAGCGTGATGCCCTCCGGCAGCAGAATGAGATCCGTCCTAACGGTCACCGTTCGATCGATCGTCTCGAGGAACCGGCCGACGCTGGCCTCGGCCGAGCCGGTACTCTTGGGACTCAGATTGATCGAGGCCACGGTGACGGGGCGCGCCGCTGGTGTGGCGATTGGCTGGAACGAGATGTCGTCCCACCACACCGTGGCATGGGGCGCGTTCTGCAGGAACAACTGCATCTTCACCGCGGAAGCCTGACCGGGCGCAGGAGCCTCGAGCGTGATCCTTTTCCAATCGCCAAACGGCGTGACCTTGTAGGCGTACTCCGGCTGGCCGGAGCGCTTGCCGTCCGGGCGAACCCAATCCAATCGCGCGACAACCTGCAGGGGCTCATTCCGCAGTCCTTCGGCGCGATAGTGTGCGACGAGACGATACCACTTCCCTGCTTCGACGCCAGACGCGATATATTCCCATCCTCCGTAAGCGGCGGCGTTGCCGTTGCCGGAAACCGCGAGCGACCCAGGCCTGGTTCGAAAATGCGTGGAATCGACGAAGGCACGAGGCGCGATCTCGGGCCGCGCGGCCCGGGTTTTCCAGCCGGCGGGCATTCCATCCGCGGCCGCCTGGAACGACGCCTGTTTGACCGGCAGCGTCGCAGCGGCCGCGGTCCAGGCGAGCAGAATCGGCAGCGTTTTCACTGGGCACCTCCGTTGAGTGAGATGCCTTCCACTGTACCGAAACGGGCGGGCCGGACGGAGGTGCTCGGTGACCGGAATCCCGGATCGTGCTCGAATGCACTGGCTGGCGATCGTTTTCTGCTTGCTCAGGGGTTGGCGTGGCGGGAGGGCTCCGCGCTGACCTCGGCATTTCATCATAGTGACGGGCATTGATAAGGACGGCTCGGCCTGCACTGCTCGCACATATATGTGCGATACTGAGAATCATAAAAGGGAGCGAGTTCCTGCGCAAAGTGCAGCGCCTGGCGCGCCGCCGGAGTGTACGCTTCCAATATGAGCCGGGCCTCGGGAAGGCTAGCCATGGACGGGATGGTTCGACGCGGCCTCTACCACTCTCAAGGATCCGAAAAAGGAACTGGGCACCGGACCTCTTCGGACGATGTGCCACGACCTGGGGATTCAACCCCGTGACCTGTAGATAAGGAGAGTCGATGTTTGTTTTCACGTACCCCACGATCTTCAAGCGTGACGAAGACGGGCGGTTCCTCGTCAGCTTTCCTGATTTCCCGACGGCCCATACCGACGGAGGCGATTTCAACGAAGCAATGGAGGAGGCGATCGACTGTCTGGGCAGTACGATCGCGTTCGCGATGGCCGACAAGGTAGAGGTACCAAAACCCTCCCCGTTGAAACGCCGTCACAAGGCGGTGCCCGTACCCCTCTGGATCGTGGCCAAACTTGCTCTCTACTGGGCGATTCGCGAATTGGGCGTGAGCCAATCGGAACTCGCACGCCGTCTCCACGTCCGTGAAACCGTTGTACGGCGGATGTTGGATCCCAACCACGACACGAGACCGGAGAAAATCCAGGCCGCGCTCGAAGCCCTCGGCAAGCGAATCGTCATGGCCTACGATGACGCGGCGTGAGCCTTCGTCCACGAAGCCGAACCTCCAGGCGACTCATCGTGCGCGGCCAGGAGAGCCGGAGCGCAGCAGATCCTCGACGTCGTCGACCTTGTCGCGCAACTCGCTGAGCCTTCGCGCCAGGCGTCGAACCTCGAGTTCCGCCCGGCGGTTGACTTCGAAATCCGGTTCGCCGCGCAACCTGTCTTTGGAGTCCTGGCGGTTCTGGCTCATCATGCATTCAGCCAACTTGGCGGCGGGGCTGTAAAGTATCCGGCCCGCCGAAACACCAGTTTGCATTGGAGGCCGCAGGATCGATATACTCCTCAGCGCCCCGATGGTATCCGTCATGCCTCGCAAAAACCTTCTACTCTCCTTTTGGCTCGCCGCCTCCTTGTGCGGCCAGGTACAGCCGGTCGTCCCATCGAGCGGCGCCCGGCCCGATGGCCCGTATTCACCCGGACTCTGGGTCCAGGACTACCTCTACGTTTCCGGCCTGGGACCGCGCG
>JBJXGR010000188.1:0-7059 GCA_046160045.1 Bryobacteraceae bacterium | reverse complement strand
GTCCATGAACTTGGCGGTCCGGCCATTCACAATGGCTCAGACGAGCAGCAGCGCTCCTTCGACTCCACCTGCCGCAAGCTCCATAGGTTCCTCGCCTCCTGACCCACAGATTCCTCGGACGAGCCGGAAGTATGAACGATTCTTCGTGTCCTCTCGGGATACTTCCTCAGCAGCTCGCACTTGCTGCAGCCAACATAGCGATTCCAATCGTCCCCGATTAAGATGTAGGTTGCATTGTTTGTGATCGGGCATTCAAGCACCACGCGGTCAGTTTCTGCAAATTCGAAGACGATATAGCCATACCACCCTTCTTTACCCACGTAGCACCGGTCAGGGCTGAGGGTTTCGAGGCTCGATTCGATGCCAATCTACCTGTCCCCGCTTATTCAGGTTGAAAACATGGTTTTGATATGCTTGATAGTGCTTGATCACGTCGCTGATCTTCCAGGTACCCGGTGGCAGAAGCGTGAAGTACACTCGTTCGGTGGGAACTGTGGGGCGCATTCCAATTGGCGCCGTAATTGTATCGGCCGTCGGAGGCTTAGGCGGCTCTGGGGGCGTCTGTTGAGCCTGGAGCTGTGCTGCTTCTGGACGCGAATCTGGAATGGAAGTTAAATTCTCTTGAATTGCCCGGCCAGGGCGACGGGCGACGGCTTTGCCTTCGCGATTGTTGCACCGTTTAAGTAAATGCATTTCCATCCGATCCGCCCTGACTTGTACTCCGCACCGGGAGCAGCAGAGTTTGAGTGGCATGTGCGAGATCTCAAGTTCCTGAGATCTGGTGCGCAGGGACGCCTGATAATTGCTTTGGAGAACTCCAGCGACTGCGACCGACCTGATTCGTGAGAGTTCCAGCAGCTTTGCTGACACGAGGGGCACCTTTTTGAGATCTGTTTGGTCAACAGCTTCCGTGGCGCCTTGCTGAGTTAGCGTTAGGGGAGTAGGTGGCTCCTTGTCTCGATGCCGCTCCGCCTGGTGTGCCTTCAGGGCCTCCTGAGCCTGTTGCTGGGTCAACCGAGCCTCGCCGATAACCGCGAAGCACTTGGGGCAGATCCAAGGAAGCTGACTTAACCAATCCATAATTGCTCGATCCCTGTTCATAATGGCAAAATGCAAAAAGGGGCGAAAGGGGGGCAACAGGACCGGAAGACTGCGGGAAGACGGGGAAGAAATTGTCTCCGTTCTCCCCCATTTCCACCGTTCCGGACATCCCTGGAGGTTTCACAGGTTTCAAGCGACAGCAGAACTGGAAACGCTGCGGTACGCTTACCTTAGAGACACTATGGCTGGCCCGAATCACCACACGATCCCTCGTTTCCTCCAGAACGGTTTCGCACACGAGAAGTTCGGAAAGAACGCGTGGGTCTGGGTCTACTACCGTGACGGCCAGAATGCTTATGACAAGACCAAGAACATCGGTGCAGAGGACAGATTCTACGGTGACGGTCAGGAGAACGCAGACCCTGCGATCACGGAGGTCGAAAATAAGATTGTCCCGTTGGTTCAAGAGCTTCGGTCGCTCGATCACTCGGGACCGATGGACGACCCACTCGTTCCCGAAATGGTTGCCCACTTCTGCGTTCGGACTCACTCGGTCAGAAAGCAAGTGACGCAGATGGTCGAGGAAGTGCCACGACTGATGAGATCTTTGATCTCCGACAGGAAGATTGTACGATCAATGATCCAGCGCGAGTTCGCAAAGCGGATTGCGGCGTCTGGCCTATCCCATGACCAATCGGCTTTCGTTATGAAAACGGCAAATGCTTACCTGGATGACAACATGCATCTCCTCCAGCAGGGAGGCACAGAAGTGATGCGTGCGGTTGAACAGGACATCCCGAGCATGATGTCGTCGCTACATAACAAAGCTCTTCAGGAGAATCCGGACGCTCCCGGAAGAGCGGACGAATTACGCAAGTTGCGGTGGTACATCATTATCTTGCCGAGACACCTGGTGCTGGGTGATATGGTTTGCTTCTTCGAAACCAATGGGCGGCGCCGATACAAACCTTTGCATGAGGGGAGAAGGGAGCTGGTACGAGCTTACATGCCGGTGGCGAGCGACAGGATCCTGGTCGGCACAATCTACAACACCTGCCCTTCTCTTGCTGCTGACCAGGTGAACATCGTCTCCGCACGATGTAGCACCGAATACTTCATCAGTTCCGAGGAGCTACCGGCGGACTCTGTTCTGGTCCGAGCCATCGGCGAATGGTCAGATTTGGTTCCAAAAGAGGAGATCCAACGCATCCGGTCAGCGGTGAAGCTGGAATTATGCTGAGGCCGGGCGCCGCGCTGCCGACGGCGGATGCTGCATTACACAGCCGCTCGGATTCGAGGGGAAGGTCGGCACAGACGGGACTCCTCATACTTGTCCGAGCGCAAAACGCGAGCCGGAGCAGTGCCGTCAGGCATCTGAGCGGACCCGGCCTCTGCCGGCCTCGTGTGCTGGAGGGCCCTGGCGGGCCGTTGGGTCCCCGGCGGAATGGGCCCAACTCTTGAGGCAAGAGGGGGACCAAAGTGCCGTAATCCGAGAATCGACCTACACCGGTAGGCCGTTGGGGTCCGAGGGTTCATCGCCAGCGTCGAGACACGGCTAGGTCGTCGGGTAGCGCGGGGCAAGGCGGGGCGTCCGAGGTCAGCGCCTGCTGTGGCGGCAGGGGCGGAACACTGAGAAAGACCCGTCTGTTCCGTTCCCCTCGTTCCCCCCTGGTTTCTCATCCGGCCGTTTGACCGGTGTCCACTGTGGATCAAATCCACGGCGGCGCAAAGCCAGCAAGCCAGCGATGCCGGTGCCCAGCAGCAGAACTGATGACGGTTCCGGAACGGCAGACGTATCGGTTACACTGACCTGGAAGTTCTGGGTTGCGAGTTCGTCAAAGGCATTTTCATCAACGCCGCCCAGGATCGTGAACGACCCGGAATAGTCGCCAGGTTGAGCCTCTGGAGACGCGATCACACTGAAGATTGGGCTCGAGGAGTAAAGGTCACCCGGGTTGAGGACTCGTGGGACCAACACGAAGAAGTTCGCATAGTCGAAATCAAGTTCACCGCTGGACAGGACTCCTGACGCTGTATTTAGGAACACCGGATCGGTGTCCGAATTCGATAGCGATCCCGTTATGTCAAACGTTGTGCCAGGTGCGCCAAAGAACACAGGTGCGTCAAGCGTGAAGATCACATCCGCTCTCAGTGGACCGATCATCGCCAGTGGCAACGCCGCCGCAAGTACCAACCGTAGTAGCCGACGTATCACAACTCTATCCTTCCTCATGAAACTTTGACCGGTGGAACCGGAACTGCAAATGTGGAACCAGAGTACTTCACCGTAATAATCGGAACGACCGTTGCCCCAGTTGCTCCCACATTTGCTGGAAAAGGTATAACCGGATAGAACGATGTGCCGGTTGCTAAGTCCGGGATCGGGAGTGGAAACGATGAAGTTGCCTTCGCCGCTCCGATTGACGCCGCAGTCATGGTGCCGTTCGTGGCATTTGCCCCGGAATTCGTGAGGGTGACCGTCAGCGACGTTCCGCTTGCGCCGCGAGTCAGCACGGGACTCGAAGCCTTGATGACCGGGGCCACCTGACCGGTCTGGAAAAACCGACTAGAACTGTACTGAGAGTTCGTTGACCCCGGAATTCTCGCTCGGATTCGGAAGTAGTATCGAGTATTTGCGATCAGGCCGCTGATCGTCGCCGAATGACTCGTGCCAGCGCCGGTCGTTTCAGACACTTCAACACTCCCGGTTGCTGCGTCCGAATTCTTAGAATAGACAACGCCTCCCGATCGCGTAGCGGCAGTCTTCCATGTAATTGTGACGCTAGTCGTACCAATGCTCGCGGCCGATACATCGTAAATGGGTTCCTGCGATGTATCCTTTAGCCCCATGATTCTGCTTACTATAGAATCGTGAACGCCTGAATCATCGTCAATTGCCATGTGGGAACAGTAGCCAGGAATAGTATCATTCACTCCGCATGATGAAATCTCTTTCAGGTCGAAAGGGTAATCCAAAAAGTGGTAACCCATCACTAGCGCACTGCGCGCTTGCGCAAACGCCTGAACATCGTGAATCGCAGGTTGTTTCGTTTGTGTGTATGGGGCATCAAATTGCCGGCACTCGTGCAAGATGCCCGGAATGCCTTGTAGGACTTCCTGAAGCGAGCATGTGTACCAATCAATCGGATCAATCGTCACGAGCAGATCCGTTGCGTACCCGATCAGCGGCAGTTGCTCGGCAAAAAGCCGAGCGCGGTTTCCACCATAGCTGTGGCCAACGACGACGATCCGATCATCCGGTCCTGGTCGCGCAACGTTTTTGATCCAGTTGTTCGCTACCTGATGGGGAGCATCGGTCCCATCACTTGCGGGTGCCAAACACTCCGCATTGGTCGGATGCAAGAGGCATGAACCGGGATTCCCACTCGGAGGATGCGCCTGGTATTGACCGAGGTCATAAAACGTAAAAGTCTCGGCCACGATCCCCTGTTGAAGGGTGGCATTAGCCCGAAGCCGGACAGCAAGTTGATTTACGCCCGGACAGTTATCCGGGGCACATTCGTCCGGGTAGGTTACGCCGTCGGGGGTTGTTCCCGGAGTCGGTCGATTGTTCCAGCCGGTGAACAGTACAACAACAATTCGCTTATAAGTGCCGGTAAACTGCAAGGTCCCGCCAGCACCGACCGTCAAGATCTGGCTCGGTGGCGTTATATATCCCGAAAGCGCCGTGAAGCTGATCTGGTAAGTTCCAGCAGGGATCGTCAGACCGCTGTCGTAAAATCGCCCGCTACTCGTAAAAACAGTGAATCCCGGCGTGGCCGTCACCGCAACAACGGTGAATGTTGCCGAATCTAGGTTCGTCGTGACCTGGATGCGACCGATTCCTGGCAGCGGCGCATAGGAACCTGTGAACGCAATTATGCCGCCCGCAGTTAGAGCCTTGGTTTCGCTGACCGGCGTCGTATAGCCTGGAACCACGCCGTAGGTTATCGTGTAGGTGCCAGCCGGCGCGTTCGTTTTTGTAAAAAATGGCCCGCTGCCCGTATACGTGGACGGACCTTTGGCCGTGAAAGAAGCGGCGGCAACATTGGTCGTGACCTGGATCGTCCCGGCTGCATCTTGGAATCCGATGGACACGCCGCGATCAGTCGAGCCGCTGGCATTTTGAAATGAGATGGTGTGGCGCCACGTCCGACAGCCCCAATATTCTGCGTTTGCGCCGAGAGGGCCACGGCGAAGGAAAGGAATACCGCGAGCGCGTTGTGACGACTTGTGGCTTGCGTTCGGTCTGCATCGGCGTTGCCTCCATCTGGCGTGCCTTACAGCGCGAGTGCGCGCCGGAGTTCGGCGGGCACTTTTGAAAAGTTCAATTCCGTCCCGTCTCGACGTAGGAAACGATAGGTAGTCCGCTCCCCAACCGCCGACGCAAGCTCGACTCGCGCCACAGCATCGGGACCGCTCTGTTTCAAGTTGGCGATGAATGTTGGATCGAACGTCGCCATAACAAAGAGGTAGGTGACGGCGCTCCGAGTGAGTCCCGAGATGTACAGAGTTGCGGTCGAGGAGGTAGTAGTGCCGGTCAATGTCGCCGTAGTCGCGGTCGCTCCAACAGAGCCGTGAAATTTAAGGCTCAACGGCGACCCCGGTGGAACGTTCGTCCCGCGAACAACAACAGGGATAGGGTCTTGCAGTTGGTTCGGCAGGAGAACGTCGATCGCACTGAAACTCGTTCCAGAGGACGACGGAACAGGATAGCCGCCAATCGAGAGAATCGTGAGCAGCGGTGCATTTGTCGGCACGATTGTCGGATTAATGTCGGACAGAACTGCCGGAGGATAGGCTGAACCAGTGAACACGCGCGAGTTGATCGGAGCTTCAATTCTGATCGTGCCAGCTCCGCCCGTCGAAGTCCCCACCCACGAAGATGGAGTCCCCCCCAAGGCATACAGCTGGCCTGCGACCGTTACGGAATTAGCGACTAAGCGGATGGCGCCACCACCGCCGCCTTTTGAATTAGCTTGACAGCTACCCCAGTAACTGAACCCACCGCCGCCATTTGCATTGATGTCACCACTTATTGTGATCTGTAAAGAGGAAGCGATCACTATTGCTCCTCCTCCTCCTCCTCCGCTGACCGCACCGCACCCGCCTGTGGTGCCTGTGATATTGCCTCCAGCACCAGATCCGCCAATCGGCGGTACCAGTGACAGCGGACCAATCCACTGACCGGGAGTATCGGGGGCGCCGCCTCCTGGGCCAAACCCGGACCCGTCTATTGCACCTCCGTAGAATCCCCCTGGGCCCGGTATTCGGAACGACTGATTAACACCATAACGAAACGTGCCACAATCAGGGTCACCTTCCAAAACGAAGCAACCCGCCCTTTGCGAGACATCAATCGTTCCTGCGACGGTAACGCTTCCTTGTGCCCGAAGCACTACGGGCGTATTGAGCAGGTTGGGTTTGAACCTAAGCGTCCTTCCCACTGGAACATTGATTGTTGTGTAGTTCAAGGTTCCAGATTCCGGAAGCTGAACAATCCTGTCGTCAGATGTCAGATCGAGCGGACCATCGACGCCGGTTGATCCACTGGAGAAGGTCTGCCCTAGCGCGGCCTGGGCTAGGAGGAACGCGAGGAGCAACGACCGAAGCGAGTCCAGCATGAGCTTGCCTCCAGCACGAAAAAGATTGCGCAGTCAAAACTAGCATAAAGTTCGATCCGGCACAATCCTTATCGTGATACCGCGCTCTCGGGCGAAGGACAGGAAGAGAATTAATAAGTACCAATACTACCAGGACAAATACGCGGTAGTCAGAAGGCATTGGGACACAATCCGTTCGCGGTAGGGATGACCATCGCTGATCACCCCCCGCACAGATCCGTGCTCGCCCCGTTAGCGCACATTATGTGGCGCGCCACATAATGTGCGTTATGTGGCCTCCAGAATTATGTGGCGTCCAGCGAGCAAGCCCCATTGAATCAGTGATCCGGCGAATCTGGACGCCACATAACTGTTTGCCTAAAGAGAGCGGAGGAAGGCCATCACTCCCGGATCG
>JBJXGR010000187.1:0-5002 GCA_046160045.1 Bryobacteraceae bacterium | reverse complement strand
GGAGACGCAGAACCTGGCGGCACAGCAAAAAGAAAGAGTTCGGGAGATGGCGGCGCGAGCGCATTGGCGACCGGCTGGCGGTCGAGATGGCTGGATCGAGATAACCCGGTGGCCGGAGGGCGTTTTGTCGTGACTCACAACCCGCGCAGCAGCATCAGGTTCGTCGTGACGTGATTCGTACGGCTGAACAGCACAGTGTTCCCGTCGGGCGACACCGCTAGTCCGGGGGAGGAAAAGCGATCTCCGCGGAGAATCACTTCCACTGTACGATCTGCGGGCTTCAGGAAAAACACAAGATCGGTTCCATCCTGCGGCAGCCGGACAAATATGCCATCGCGCCACGGGACGTGGGAAATCCGGTCGGCCCCAGGCTGGCCGTAAATCAGGTCCGCCGTACCACCGGAGACAGGCCGCCTCCAGATCCCCTGCTGGTTGACGTAAAACAGGTATTGTCCGTCAGGAGATTCAGCCGCATTCCAACTGTCGGTGCCGATAACCTGAGTCGGGGAACCGCCGTCCGCCGCCACTTTGAACACTCTGAAATTGGGGGCCTCACCACGGCTGAAATACAAAGCCTTCCCATCGTGCGACCATCTGGGTTTCCAGCCGGGCTTGGCCGGAAAGCGGGCGGGTCCGCCGTCCACAGGGGCAACGCCGACGGCGGGCGAATCGCGAGGCTCGGCCAAAAAAGCAATCCGCGTCCCGTCGGGCGACCACTCCGGCATCATCGCCGGGTCTGGGCCGGTGTCCAGTTTTCGGAGTTGCGAACCGTCCCAGTTCGCTACCCAGATTTGCGGGATCCCAGTCCGGGTCGAGCTGAAGGCGATCCGGGCGCCATCGGGCGAGATAGAGGGCGTCTCATCGCTCCGAGTCGAAGCCAGGGAGGCAAGCGCCCGCGGTTCCCCCCATCCACCGGCTTTTCGCTCGACCACCCGCATCCCCACGTTGGCGCGCCTTCTCGTGTATGCGACCAGGCCATGCTTGGGCGAGGACGCCAGGGAGACCTCATGATCGCCTCCTTCGGTGAGCGCCTCGGGCGTGGTACTTCGCCGGGCGGCGGGAAATACCCTCAGCCGGTGGAGGGCGGCGCCCAATCCGGAGGCGTTGGAAGAAAAAACCAGGTACTCCCCTTGTTGTGCCCAGACGGGGCTTGTCGATTGCGCGCCGAGGCTTGTCAGGCGCTCCGGCTTGCTGGCGGGATCGAACGATCGGGTCAGGGTCATCAGGCAGATCTCCGAACGGACACCCGCGTTGTCGCAACGGAAGGCGAGGTGGCGTCCGTCCGGAGAAACTGCCGGATCGCTGTCGCCGCGATCCATTGCCGATTTCGTAATTCTCCGTTTTTGAAGATTCTCGACAGAAAGCGCAAAAAGACCCGGCCCTTCGGGATCGCCATCCGGAAAAAGAACCTGGCGCGAATCTGGCGTCCAGGCGATCTGGGTGGCATCCATATAAAGCCGGATACTCAAATCAGCCAGTTTGCGCTCTCCGCCACCCAGCGGAGACATCAGGTGCAACGAGACTCTCATTTTCGGAGCGCGCCGCAAGAAAGCGATCCACTTGCCGTCCGGCGACCAGGCTGGGCTGAAGTCGAGATCCGGGTGCTCGGTCAGACGTTTGGGTTTCGCCGAACCGATTGCCTGAAGGTAGAGGTCCCCGTTCTTGTTCTCGAGTCCGTTCCAGGCGAAGGCGAAGTGGCTGCCGTCGGGAGAGAAGGCGGCAGCGGTCTGGTCATTTGGGTAAGCAGTCAATGGCTCTGCTCTTAGTGGAAGCTGAAGCGGCCTGGCCGGCGCGCTTCGCCAAAAACCAACCGCAGCCACGACCAGAATCAGCACGGATCCGGCCGCAACCCAGCCGCGATGTCCCGCCCACCAGGCTGGCTCCGCAACGGCCTCACCCACCATCTCGGGGTGCCGGCTCTTCAGCCAGGCATCGATCTCGGAGGGATAGGCAAACACCGACGACTTCTTTTCGTGCTGGTGCCGGTGCACCGGTAGCCCTTCGGTCTTCTCCCAGCGAATGACCGTCCGGACTCCCTTGTTGAGATGAGCCGCAATCTCTTTCCAGGATTCGAGCCGTTTGCCCGTCGGCCCGTTCGACGGCATAACCGAACTCATAGCGGGTATTGGACCGATCCTACAACGGGCGCGTCTTTTCGTCCACCTTGCCACCTGCTGCCACGTCGTGCCACCTGTTGCCAACGGCCAAATGGCATTTCTTGTGCATTGAAAAGAAAAGACCTTGCCCGCAAAGTCGCTGGATGGTGCTTTGGTTTTTCTTAGCCTTGTGGACGGGTCCGCTGGCGGCGTCTGATGCTGTCCGAACGGCGGCCGCGCTCGAACGGCAGGCGGCCGAGCGGTGCCGCCTGGGTCACTGCATCGAGGCCGAACGCCTACAGACCCAAGCCTTGAGCCGGTGGGAGGAAGCGGCTCGAACCCGGCCCGTAGACTTGGCGATCCCGAATGCGAACCTGGCACAGATCTACCTGGCCACGGGGAAACTGACCGCCGCCGAGCGTCACGCAGAGGCAGCGGCCCGCCTCCAGGCACAGTCGAACGCATCGGCCGCGGAACAGGCGCGGGTGATCACATTGTTGGCAAAAATCCGTTTCCAACAAAGCCGGTTCAGCGAAGCGGCCGAGTTGCAGGAGGGCGTGGTCAGGGCTCTGGAAGTCCCGGGTGCGACCGGCCCTGGGATTCTCGCCGTGGCGCTGAATGATCTGGCAATGATGCAGGCTGCCGGCGGAGACCTGCGCCGGGCAAGAACCCTGCTGGAGCGTTCCGTCGCGATCCACCGGCGGCCAAGCCGCACAGCCGAAGGCGGTCTTGGCGAAGTGCTCGGCAACTTGGCCCTGGTTTGCGTTCGCCAAGGCGACTACCGCGCCGCCGACCCTCTGTACCGCGAGGCGATCTCCACAGTGGAGGCATCTCTGGGCCCGGCGCATCCGCATTTGGGAATGCTGTTCGCGGAACACGCCAAGGTATTGAAGAAAACCGACCAGAAGCCGGAGGCGAAACAGGCTGAGCTGCGCGCGAAAGCGATCCTGGGTTCCGCCACGGAACTGGCGGGGCGGAACGCGGTCGATGCCAGTGCTCTGCGACGACCCCGTCCGTAGCCGGGAATCATCGCCCCGGGTCGTGTGAGAAGGACCAGTTGATCAAAAGGAACTTCGTCGAGAAGGCGCTACCGGCGGGTGGAGGTAGACCGCCCGGATGCTCACCACGTCACCTTCAACCCCATCGTAATTACCCGCGACTCGATCTGCGGCCGGGTGGGCCGCCCAAAGTTGACGTTCCCCACCGCCGTCACTACGCCTCCGAAACAGGTCCGGTTGAAGACGTTGAAGAAATCAGCGCGATACTCAAAGTCGACGGGATGGTCTCTGAATGCCTTGATCACGGTCCGTTTGCTGATGGCCATGTTCTCGCTCAGCACCGGCGGGTTGCGAACAACGCTCAGATAACGCGACACCGAGCCGAGTTCGTACTGACCCGGGACGGAGAACGCGCCGCGGTTGAACCATCGCGAGTTCGGGTTGTTCGGGTCGATATCGGTGCGGGACAGGCTGGTCCGGAGGTCCTGGCCGGTCAGATCGGCACGCCGGAAGTTGGTGAAGATCACACCATTTCCGACCGTATTCGGAGCACCCAGCGGCAGAAGGTTGCCACTTCGGTATTGCTGTGCGCCGGCGACGTTCCAACCGCCCACCACGCGGCTCAGGACCGAATTCGTCGAACTCAGCCATTTCCGCCCCTTGCCGAACGGAAGGTCGAAGCTGGTGAGGATATTGAGCACGTGCGGCGAGTCGTAGCGCTGGAGGCTCTTTTCGGCGGCGAGATTGTAACTGTCCTGGGGCTCCTCCTGAAACGCCGTTTGCGAGTAGTTGCCGAGAGACTGCGTCTTGGACCAGGTGTAGGCGGCCATGGCCAGCACGCCCCCAAAGCGCTTCTCGAACTTCGCCTGCAGAGCGTCGTACCAGGATTTGCCGAGCGCGCCGTAATGGTCGGGAATGGCGAGGAACTGCGGATAGGGCCGCAGTGACTGGGCCAGCGTGCCGGTGAAGCTTGGAAAGGGTTTGCCGAAGCCCGCGGCGATCACCTGTGGATCGGTGATGCTTCTGCCAAGCAGAGAACCGAGACCGAGGTATTTGGGATCGGACTGGTTGAGGTTGACGGTTGAGTTGAGATGAGCGCCGCGCATGCCCACCCAGGCGACATCGATCACCATCGTTCGGCCCAATTCACGCTGGATATCGATGTTCCAATTCAGAAATCGCGGCTGAATCCCGGAGCGAGGCGAGAGGTACCAGATGTCCTGGTTATTCGCGAAGCTGGGGTCGATGAACGGCGGCGGCATGTATCCGGCCGGGAAGACGAAACCATCGTCCCAGTTGAACGCAGGCGAATAACCGTCGGGCGACTGGTTGACCGGCCGCGCAGCGAAGCCTGTCGTGCAGCCCACACAGAAACCGCCAGTCGTGTGGTTGCCCGCTCCGTAATAAATACCGAACCCTCCCCGCAATACCGTTTTGTCATTCCACCGGTAGGCAAACCCAAGCCGGGGTCCGAATTCCCTCCAATCAATATCGCCAAACCGCTTCTTGTTCTGCCGTCCGGGACCAAAACCGGCGAACACCAGAGCACCGGGGCGGCCATCCGCCTTGGGGTTTGGCACGTTGGGGTCAAAGGACGAAAATTGGCCTGTCGAGTTATAGCGCGCCAGCGGCACGTCGTATCGCAAACCGGCGTTGAGCGTCAGCCTGGCGTTCACCTTCCAGTTGTCCTGAAGGTAAACCGCCTGGTAGCCATAGGCCGAGTAGTCGTCGAGGTCGAATGCGTCCGCGACCGAGCGATCCGCCGTCGCGACCGTACCCAGCAGGAAACTGGCGAAGGCATGCCCGGTAGCCGCCAGTGCGGTGGGCAGCGCCGTTTGCTGGTTGGAGAACGTGAAGCGCCCTTGCGAACCGCCGGCTTCTCCTCCCTCGGTGAACGTCCGCAGGCGC
>JBJXGR010000186.1:0-18321 GCA_046160045.1 Bryobacteraceae bacterium | reverse complement strand
CGGCGATCGATTCCATGGAGACCGCCTTCCGCATGCAGACCGAGGCGCCCGAAGCGTTCGACATTCGCCGGGAGAGCGAAGCCGTGCGCGCCCGCTACGGCGACGGTGACTTCGGACGCGGTTGTCTAATGGCCCTTCGCCTGGTCGAGCGCGGCGTGCGCATGGTTCAGATCTACTACGGCAACGGCCAACCCTGGGACAACCATGACGACATCCTGATCCACCGCAAGCTGGCGCGTAACGTCGACGGCCCGGTCGCCGCACTGCTGGACGATCTGAAGACGCGCGGATTGCTGAAGGAGACGCTGGTGATTTTTGGAGGGGAATTCGGCAGGACGCCCGCCGTCGAGACGAGTTCGCGCGTGAAGGTGCAGAACGGCCGGGACCACAATCCGTTCGGATTCTCGTACTGGCTTGCGGGCGGCGGCGTGAAGGGAGGCATGGCCTACGGCGCCACGGATGACTTCGGCTTCAAGGCGGTGGACAAGCCCGTGCACTATCACGATCTGCACGCGACCATCCTGCATTTGATGGGACTCGATCACACACGGCTGACCTATCGCTACAGCGGCCGCGACTTCCGCCTGACCGACGTGAGCGGCCGGGTGGTCGAGGACATCCTGGCGTAAGCAGGACCGGCCGCCCGGAGCGTGGCGTGCCCTTCAGCAAGGGCGCGCTTTGGCGCGCCTCCTGTAAAGGCAGCCAAGGCCATGGCGGCGAAAGTAGCGCGGCTGATCTATTGGATGCTGAAGTATGGTGCGTTCTCGCGCCGCACGTTGTTGTCTTCCGGTTAGTCTGACACCGTCGACTCCCTGAACCACACATTTTCGGGGCTCAATACCCAGCCTACCGATACCCTGTCCAACGCTTCAACTTCAAGTGCGGCCTCACGGCCGCCCTCGCATGGCTCGGGGCCAGGGTGGTTCGCTACGCCTTCTCTGTACGACTCTTTCATTCGCTACTCCGTGCCGGTTTATCCCGGCGCTATCCAGACACTCGTGTCTGCGCCACAAATCGGCCCGCATGTTCTCAAGTTAGCGCCTATGGGTCGGAGACCGGCGCCACCGGAGAGTCGCGGCAGGGCGGCGAACGCCAGTTTCAGTACACTGAAGCTGACATGAATCGTACTATCGCAGTCCTTCTCCTGATCTTTTCGTTGTTGCCAACCTCCGTCCCGGCCAAGACCCGGCGTGCCAAAAACGTCATCCTGCTGCTCGCGGACGCGGGCGGGATCGCCACCGTCCACGCTGCCAGCCTGGTCGCCTACGACGCCCCCCAAAAGCTGTTCGTCCAAAGTTGGCCAAGCCTGGGATTGTCGGACACGTCGCCTTACGGGGGTTGGGTGACCGATTCGGCCGCGGGCATGACCGCGATCGTGGCCGGCCAGAAGACCTGGAACGGCGTCATCAGCCAGGGATCCGACGCCGTGCGCGGCAAGCAGGACGGCAGCGTGCTGAAGACGATTCTCGAATACGCCGAGGAGCGGGGCCTGTCCACCGGGGTCCTGTCGAACGTCCTGATCGCGGATGCGACTCCGGCCGCGTGTTACGGCCATGCCAACGACCGGAGGAAGCACGGCGAATTGTTTCTGCAGATCTTCAACCCGCGGTTCGGGGACGGCGTCGACATCGTATTCGGCATTGGCTGGAAACGGATAGCCGAATCCGCCCGCGCATTGGGAAAAGACCTGGACGAGGTGGCGCGCCAAGCCAAACGGCCGCTCTTCTCATCGTTCACCGAGGCGCCCGACGACGCGACCCGGGCACTGGCTGTCGGCGACGGCGACTTCGATCTTGCCGCAGCGTCGAAAAAGGCCGTGCGGGCGCTGTCGCGGAATAAGAAGGGGTTCTTCCTGATGATCGAGTCCGATGCGCACACGGACAATCCCGAAAAAGGACTGGGGCGGCTGATCGCGTTCGACAAGCTCATTCGCGAGATCGCGGGCATGGTCGATCCGAAAGAGACGCTGCTGTTGTTCACCGCCGATCACTCCTTTGGGCTGAGCGTTCGCGGCGGCAAGCCGGGCGAACCTCTGCTGAAGGGGATGGCGGAGTGGAAGGGCAAACCCGGCAGCGTGCACCTGCCTTACCTGTGGGTGGACAGCGGGCATACCGCCGAAGAGGTGCTGGTCGCCGCGACTGGTCCGGGGGCGGAGAGGGTGCGCGGCTACATGCCGAACACGGAGTTGTTCCGGGTCATGATGGCCGCCTATGGCTGGCCGGCAAAGTAACGCCGGTTACTCGACGAAGAGCTTTGTCAGGTCCAAATACAGATTAAGATAGCTTTGCGCATACTCCCGTACGAACGCCCCCGGCTCGGCTACAAGTTGTTGGCGTCGCGGTCATGGCTCGAGTCACGGATATTCTTAACCGTTATTCAGGTATTACGAGCAGACTGATCGCTCGATCGGGCTGCGAAGGGACAAACCCATTGTCTCGCTTATCACAATGATAATACATATTTTAGGGGCTGGGTCCGTCACCGTTTTCAGACCGGTACTGGAGCCGGATCGGGTCATTCCTTGAAAACATTAATGTGAGCAAGCTAGTGCTTTTGCCCTAGACATGTTACAATTCCCGGTAACTAACAAGAACCCGCGCTTTCCTTCCAGGGTTCGCGCGCCGGTTCACCGGTGGGCACACTCCTCCGAGTGCCCACCGGACCCAATCCCACTTCATTTCAAACGAACGTCGGCCGGGTCAGCCGGAACAGGAGTCTGCCCGGAAGAAGAGATGCTGCCATTCCGGCAACGCCCATGTCGATCGCCTTCCGCGCCAGGGCCGAGAACCGGTATTGCGCCCACAGCACCCGGCGGCACGCCACGAGGTGCTCCGAAGCCGGGATCCCACGCGCCGCAGCCTCGCCCGCCAGTTTACCCGTGAGCATGGCGGCCAGCATTCCGGACCCGGTAAATGGATCGATGAACCCAAGAGCGTCGCCACAGTAGTAGTGACCATTGCGAGCGGCAGGCAGATCAGAGGAGAACAGCAGGGGGCCGGTCGTCAGCCAGTCCATGGTACGGGCGAAGGGTTTGATCCGTTCTCCGGCGTGAGGCTGAGCGGCGAGAAAGGCGTCCAGATCGAAGGCGAACCGGTGCAGGAGGGACTCCGGGGCAAGCCCGCAGACATTGATCTGGCCGCCTTCGACAGCGCTGACCCCCAAATAACACCCGTCAAAAAAGTACAGATCCACGACGTCATCGGCGGGCCCGCTGAAGTGGGTCTTGAATCCGAACAGCCTGTGACCCTTTCGGGCCGACGGCTTACGCCCGGTGGCGATCACGGCCGGCACGGGTTCGGGCGCACCCATCTCGCGGATCCACACGGCTCCCCGCCCGATGGCGTGAAGGTGAAGGACGTCGTCCAGGAGATAGCGGCTAATGCCGAAGGCGGGCTCATCCAGCCGCCAGGTCTTGAGTCGATGGCCAAAGTGGAGCCGTACCGTGCGAATCAAGGCTGGGCCGCGAGCCTGTAGAGATGGCCAGACCCCTAACGACTCCAGGACTTGGGCGGCCTCCGGGGAGAGGAACTCGCCGCACACTTTATGCCGCGGGAAAGGGCTCTTCTCGAAGACTTCGACCGGTTGGCCGCACGCCAACGCGCTGATAGCGGCGCAGGAGCCGGCCGGCCCACCGCCAATCACTCGGATCGCCATCAGAGTCCGGCGGGTACGGGCCGTCCTTCACGGCGCGCTGCGTCCGCCAGGCCACGGCGGGCGTGGGCATCCTCGGGATACTGATCCAAGGCAACCCGGAAGGCCGACTCGGCGACCGCCGTTCGGCCCGCTGCCAGCGCACGGCGGCCCAGGGCCTCGGCCACGGGACGCGGATACGCGGGCGGCTCGTTATAGCGCAGCCTCCGCTCCGCGCGGCTGGACTGCTCCAGGATGCGCAGCCCCCGGTCTGTCTTGCCCGACGAGAGAGCGACATGGCCGTCCAACTCCTTGCGCGCCACTCGCAGGGCTTCGGGTGATTCGCCCGTCCGGCTCTTGAGGATTTTGAGTTGCGCGTCCATGGCGCGAGCCTCGGCCCGCGCGCCGGCAGGGTCGTTCTTCGCTGCCCTGGCCAGCCCTCGCGCCCAGTGACGCCAGGCCCGTTCGCGCGGCTTGTCGTACTCCGGCAACGTGGTTCCGTCCAGGATCTCGTCCCACTTCTCGAACTGCACCAGGGTCCGCAGCACGGAGAACCAGCCCTGCCGGTAAGCGGTCCGGAAATTGTCGACCTGCCTGGCCTCGCGCGGGTTCTCTTTGAACGCGAGCAGGCCTCGAGCGGCCTGGAGCGCGCGCTCATACTGGCCGGAAAACGAATACGACGCGACCAGAAAATGCACATTGTGTCCGTGATGACCGGTACCGTAGAGCTTGTCGGCGCGGATGTAGCCGAGTTCGTTCTTAGCGGCCGCGTCAAAGGAGGCGACGGCTTCGTCCCAACGGCCTGTCTGCGCCCAGATATGCCCCGGCATGTGGAGAGCGTGAGGAATATTGGGCGTCAGCTCCGGATAGCGGCGGCAACTGGGCCAGGCGTCTTTGGCGAAGGTCGATCCTTCAAACCCGTGAATGACGTAATGGTGGACGCCGGCATGGCCGGGCGCTTCCTTCAACAGTTGCCGCAACAAATCCGCGGCCTCAGTCGAGCCCGCTCTGGGCTGTTTGTCCGGCTGCGTGAACCCGCGCATCAGGTGCAGGGCGAGGTACGTCTTGGCTTCCACTTCACCCGGATACTTCACGACCACCGCACGAAGTCCGGCGATGTAGGCGGCGTCCGGGTCTCGAGAAGATTCATCGCGGCGCGCGGCGATGGATGCGATATAGAGTTTTTCGAGATCGGTGGCCTTGCCCGGAACGGCGCTCAACTCCAGGGCGCGTTTGGCCGCCTGGATCGCCCGCAACTCGCCACCCTGCGGTTTGGTTCCCTTCTTGCGCCCGAGACCGTATCCTTCCAATTGGAACTTGGGCCGGTAATCTCCGGCGGCCACCATCGCGACTCCCCATTGCGGCATGGGCGCTTCGGGATCGAGGGCGGCTGCCTGCAGGAACGACCGCTCCGCCTCCACCGCCCAGAATGAGTGCATCTGGGCGATACCCTGGTTGAAAAACGCCTGCGCTTCGGCGCTTTTGGTCGTGATGGGGAAAGGCATGTCGCCTTGCCCGCTCATCAAACGAGCCGGCAGGGCCGGGGCGGCTCCTCCCGGCGGCGGCGCGCAGGCGTCGCGATTAACCGGTTTGGCCGGATTCTGCGCCAGCATGCTGGACGCGCCCACGAGGAGCAGATAACACCACTTCATCGCTCGAGCTCCTTTTCCACCAGGTCCGCCAGTTGCCGGACAGGATAGGCGGAACCTTCCACCCTGGCCGCCAGGCGGCCGTTCTTTCCGATGACGCACGTCAGAGTGGTATGGGCGATCTGGCCTTCTTCCGCCCAATAGGCCACGCCGAACCACCTGGCCACTCGCTCCACCTCGCGCGACGATCCGGTCAGCAGCCGCCATCCCGGATCACGCACTCTCCAGATTTTAGCGTACCGGCCGAGGACCTCCGGCGTGTCATGCTCCGGATCGAGAGTGATGGAGAGAAGCGTCAGATCCCGATCGAGGCGTGCGGCGAATCTCCTTTGCAGGTAGGCGAAGTTCGCCGAGAGCCGGGGGCAGACGTCCGGAAGGGGGCAGCGGGTGTAGACGAACGTCACCGCCGCCACACGGCCTCGCATCTCGCCCGATCGGAATCGAGCGCCTTGTTGGTCGGTCAATTCAAACGGGGGAATCTCGCCGCCAGCCTCAATCCGCTCGGCCGGAGGCTCGAATCGCGGCAGATCGGCATCCGGTTTATCGGCGCCCGCCTGGTGACGGATGTTCCGGACGAGCGACGAGCCCTTTCCCACCACCAGATCGAAGGTGATGAGATCTCCGGGCGCGAGGCCGGCCAGTTCCCTCGCGTCGCGCACGCGAAACGGCATCACCATGGCCTCCATGTACCCGGGGATCGCGCGGTGAGAAATCACCACCGTGTGGCCGCCGGGCCGGACCTCGATCACCATGCCGCGCGCCGGATACGTCCGGGCCCAGGCCAGCGTCGAGGCGACTACCGGAAGTACAAGACATCCGGCCGCACGAAGGAACCGCCGTCGGCGCAAGGACCGCACTCCATCCGATATCCATTCCATACTTCGCGCACCAGCTTGGGAATCATCTCCGGATCGGCAGGGTTGTGATAGGCGGAGAGGGACAGACGAGGGTGGAACTTTGCGATGGTGTCGCGCCCGCCCTTGATGGCTCGCTGCTCGGCGCCCTCGATGTCCATCTTGATGTAGTCCACCCGGTCGAGCTTGAGTTCCGCCACCATCTTGTCGATGGTCGTGAGGGGCACTTTTGCGCCCTCGACTCCCCCTTCGCGGTGAATCAGAAAACTGTCCGCGGCCGAGTTATGGGGGTCCACCTGCAAAACCAGGACATCGTCCTTGTCCCAAACACCTTTCTCGTAGACGATCACGCGGCCCGCCGCGATCTCGCCAGCGAAGTTGCGCTTCAGGGTGACGATGTTCTCCGGCGCGGGCTCGATGGCGACCACGACCCGCGCGCCCTGCTTCAGCGCCAGGCGGGTGAACACGCCGACGTTCGCGCCGCAGTCGAGCACGACATCGCCCTGACGTATTGCCTGCTCGCCGTTCCCGTAGATCTCGAGTTCCTGCTCCGCCAGGTTGAAGGGCAAAACGTAATCGCTGCCTTCCGGTATCCAGAACCTGCCGTGAGGCGTATCCCACAACGTGAAGCCGTGGGTGTCCTTCTCCAGGCGCTTCGAGGCGGCCAGGATCCGGTCCTTATGGATTCGCAACTGGTTCGAGTGTTCCGTGCTCGCGAGAGCTTTTTCCATCGGACAATGCGAACCGCGGCCCACCAGCACCAGCGCCGCCAGCCGCGCAGGGGGATAGAAATACAGAACAGCGCCGGCCAGGACGACCGCCGCGCCGAGGGACCTGATGATTGATTTCATCTACCGGAGATTCCGCAAGACCAGGGCCGAGTTCTTGCTGCCAAAGGCGATGCAGTTGGCCACGGCATACTCGAAATCGAGGCTACGCGAGGCGCCGGGAATGTAGTCCAGATCGCAATCCGGATCAGGTTCGTCGACGTTCAGGGTGGGAGGCGCGACGCTGTCGCGCATGGCGAGCAGGGTGGCCACCACTCCCGCCGCGCCGCACGCGCCCTGCGGGTGTCCGATCAGGCTCTTGAGCGACGAGCCGCAGAGCTGATACGCATGTCCGTTGAAGGCGAGCTTCATCGCCCGCGTTTCGATGCGGTCGTTCAACTCCGTCGAAGTGCCATGGTAGTTGACGTACTTCACAGCCTCGGGAGCCACGTCCGCCTCTTCCATCGCCATCATCATGGCCCGAGCAGGCTCTTCGCCGCACTCTTCCAGCCTTACGCGGTGGAAGGCTTCGCACGTGGATCCGTACCCCATTAGTTCGCCATAGATGTGCGCGCCCCGGGCCTTGGCGTGTTCGTACTCTTCCAGCACCAGGAACCACGCTCCCTCGGCGATCACGAATCCATCGCGGTCGCGCGAAAACGGCCGCGACGCCCGCTCCGGATCATGATTCCACCGCGTGGTCATGATCCTCATGAGAATAAAAGCCCGCAGGATCAGCGGAGCCAGCGGAGCGTCCACCCCGCCCGCGATCACCTGGTCGATGGTCCCCGACTGGATGTGCCGCATCGCGTAGCCCAAGGCATCGGTCGACGAGGTGCATCCGGTCGACACGACGTGGCTGAATCCTCGGAATCCGAACCGCATCGAGTATTCGCTGGCCAAAGTGCCGATGGTCGACGTGGGAATCGTATACACGCTGCACTGCTTCAGCTTGCCCGCGTAATACAGCCGGTACTGCTCTTCGGTGAATTCCAGGCTCCCGCCCCCCGACCCGACCATGATGCCGACCTTGCGCAGTTCGTCACGGCTCATTCGGGATGGGTCGATGCCGGCGTCGGCGATGGCTTCCTGGATGGCAGCAATTCCCAAGGGCGCGGCGCGCGAGACGTGCGGCCGGTCTTTCGCTGAGATGTATCTGTCTTCATCGAAGCCGACCACTTCGCCCGCCACCTGCACCGGCATGCAAGAAGCATCAAAGCGCTCGATGCGCCTTATCCCGCTTACCCCTTGCTTGGTGCTCTCCCAAAATACTTCCCGGCCGATGCCATTCGGACTGACGCATCCGATGCCGGTCACTACTACGCGACGCTTCATTGAGGTTTGCTGGTTCCCTTCCGGATAGGTGTTAGTATAGGCTGATTTTATGCAGTCCGAAACCCACCACGCCCGTATGAGCGCGATGTTCACGATGCTCGCCGGACTGCAGACCGGCATCCTCAGTGGTATCTGGATGCTCCTACTACTTTCGCTCATTTCGCTCCGACATGGTAGGTCGGTGTGGAGCGCATCCAATCTGTTCGCGACATTATTTTACGGGGAAGAGGCCCTGCGGCGCGGGTTGAGGTGGTTCACTTTGAGCGGAGCGTCCCTTCATCTGGTCGTCAGCGCGCTGCTAGGCATACTGTTCGCATTCGCTACCAGTTCGATTGAAAACCGCACGTATCTGCGCCTCCTGGGGGTCGGCAGCGCGATCGCCTGGTACTGGATCTGCGACGAGTGGCTATGGGAGAACTGGACTCCCTATCTGTCGCTGTACGCCGCGAGGTTCGACATGGTCGCGGGCCATATGCTGTTCGGTTACCTGCTGGCCGCGTATCCCCGCTACCGGCGCGCTCTGGTGGCTGTGGCCGGCTGACACACGGTGCGTTACTCCGGCGGGTGCCGGGCGCTCACGCTCAATGCGCTTGCCATCGCCGACATCGCAGGTATCCCGGCCTTTGGTTCCTGATCGCTGAAGCGATAGGATTTCCGCTCGCCGGAACCCGGGCAGATTCGGCGGCAAAACCTTTCGTTCATGAATAGCCCTTAACCCGGAGTTTGCTCCGATGCCCCCGAGCGACGATAGGATCACCGCTTCCAACGGGCCGGAATCGGTAGTCCGTTCAACTTCGGGGTGCCTGGGACCTGGTTCGTCGCCACGCCGGGTGAGTATTTCGGGCACGGCGACCGCTTGCCTGCGATATAATTCGTTATTCTCCCGTGAGTTATCGGTCTCTCAGCTCAGCCGAACTAATCCGTCTTTGCGCTGACCGGAGCGACCGTTCAGCCTGGGATGAGTTTATCCGCCGGTTTCATTCGCTGATCTCCATCGTAGTGATGCGTTGCGCCCGGCCCTATGGAGTCGCCTCGCCAGACGTTTTGGACGATCTGATCCAGGAGGCGTATCTCAAACTGTGCGCAGACAATTATAGGGTCCTGCGCGATTTTCACTCGGATCATCCGGACGCCTTTTTCGGGTACTTGAAAGTGGTCACGTCGAACGTGGTCCGCGACCACTTCCGGCTGAGGCTCGCCTCGAAACGCGGCGGCATGCAAGTACCCGTACTAGCCGACGATGTCGAGGCCGAGACGCCGGAATCCCAACAGGTTGAACGCAATATCCTGTTGCAGCAGATCGAGGCAGTGATCGAGCGCGAGATCACCGGTCCCACGCGCCAACGGGACCGCCAGGTGTTCTGGCTCTATTACCGCCAAGGACTTACCAGCGCCGCGATCGCCGAATTGCCGTCCATCGGGCTCTCCTCAAAGGGGGTTGAGAGTCTGCTCCAGCGGCTGACGAGAATCGTACGCGAGCAACTCGCAACCCCGGGCAAAGCCAAAGGGCTGGCAAAAGGAAGTTAAGGCCGTTCCGCGTTTTGAGAGAAAGGAAGCACTTGTGAAACCGTCGGACAACCATTTGACGAGTGACCACATGAACGGCCTGATTGACGGTTCGCTTCCCGAAGGCGAAGCGAACCGGTTTCTCGAGCACATCCAGGGCTGCGACGCCTGTCAGCGGCTTTGGAAGAAGTACCAGCAGGTGGAACGGCAGTTGGGAGGATTGAGAGTGGAGCGGACATCCAGACCGGGCGAAGACTGTCCGCCGGACGAAATGTGGGCCATGGCGGCAACCGCGCAGACCGGCGAGGCCACGTCCGCCGCTTTGCTCGATCATGCCGCCGGCTGCGACCGCTGCGGCCTACTGCTCCGCCGCGCCGTCGATGCGTTCATGGCCGATCCGACCGCGGAGGAACAACAGACGCTTGTGGCGCTTGCCAGCGCCAAGCCGGAATGGAAGCGGGATATGGCCGCACAGTTGACCCGCCGGCCCTCCCACGCCCGAGCCTGGATGGCAGCGGCAGCAGCCGCCGTTTTTCTGGTTGCCGGCTTCTGGTGGACCCAGCGGCCCCGCGATCCGCAGCAACTGCTCGCCCGGGCCTTTGAAGAGCGCCGGCCGTTCGAGTTGAGGTTCCCCGGCGCCGACCGCACACCGGTACGGTTGGAGCGTGGCGAAGGTAACCGGCCGGCGTCGCTGCTCGAAGTCGAGCTGATGGTGGCCAATTCGCCGCAGTCTCGTCAGGACGATCCGGCCTGGCTGCAAATCAAAGCGCGAGCGGAACTGCTGCAATGGAAGTACGAAGACGCCTTCGCCAATCTTCGCCGGGCGATGGAGATTCAACCGGATTCCCCGCAGTTTCTCTCCGACCTGGCGATGGCGCACTTCGAACGCGCGGAGCGAGCGAACCGGCCGGAGGATTACTCCGCGATGGTGGAGTTGCTGAGCAAGGCGCTGGCCGCGCGGCCGAACGAGGCGACGTGGCTGTTTAACCGGGCCATCGCGTACGAGCGCCTTTTTCTCTACGAACAGGCCATCAGCGATTGGGAGCGGTACCTGCAGGTGGACGCATCGTCGAAGTGGTCGGCCGAAGCCCGTGAGCGGTTGGAAGGATTGCGGAAACGGAAAGAACAGCACGATCGTGGCTCGCGGGTCAGGAGCTTTGATTCGGGCGAGGTCGCCGCGCAGGTTCCGAGCCGTTCGGAGGCGGTTCTGGAAACTGCGTGGACCGAATGGCTGCCGGCGTCGGTGACGCCGGCAGCCGCGACACAAATTGCCGCCGCGCTGCGATCGCTGGCAGCGGCGATGTCGGAGCGTCATGCCGACCAATGGCTGCGCGACGTCCTCGCGCTGCCTCGAAACCCATCCACAGCCCAGGCGGTTGCCCGTCTCAGCGCGGCAATCCGTATGAATCTCGCCTCTACTCCTTCGGAAGCGGAAGCCGAGGCCGAGACCGCGCGGCAGATGGCCGCGGGCGCCGTTTCCCTGGAAGCGCGCGCGCGTCTGGAGCAGATCTATGCCCTGCGGCGAATGGTGCAGGCCAAGCGCTGTCTGGATCTGACCCCGGAGCTTCGCCGATTGCTGGACGGACGTTCCTACACGTGGATCGAAACACAGTTGGACATCGAAGAGGCTAACTGTCATCAGATGGCCGGAGACTTCGAAGCGGCGCGGGCACTTATCGAACGCGCCGCCTCCCGTGCGAAGGAGCGGCAGTTGCCCTTCCTCGAGCTCCGCGCCCTGGGAATTGCCGCGTTCATCTCGACCGAGTCCGGCAATACGCCGGCTGCGTGGACCCGAACCGTCGAGGGACTGCGCGTCTATTGGGAGGGCGGGTATCCGCCGGTGCGTGGATTTCAGTTCTATGCCGAGATGACCGCGTTGGCCGAACGGCGCGAGTGGTGGCGCGCCGCTCTTGCCGCCAGGCAGCAGGCGGTGCGTCTGATCTCGCTGACGCCCAACACGGCGGTGGAGGCGATGCAGCGATTCGGTCTGGCCACCGCGGCCACGGCTGCCGGCGAGGCCCAACTGGCCGCCAGCGAATTCGTCCGCGCCGAGCAGTTGTTCGCTTCGCTCAAGGACACTCCGGCGAATCGCGCCTTTCGCGCGTATGCCGAACTCGGCCTGGCCGGCGTCGAACTCGACCGCGGCGATGTCTCTTCCGCCCGCGGGCGTCTTTCCCGGCTGGAGCCTCAGGTTCGCGCGATCAGCAACCAACTCGTCCGGCTGCGCTACCTGCGCACCTCCGGCGCCCTGCAGTTGCGGGACGGCCGCGGTAATGAAGCGGAGTCCGCGCTGGACGAAGCCCGATCGATTGCCGCCGCCAGCCGCGCCGCTCTGTCGGGCGACCGCGACCGCGAACGCTGGAGCGCCGATAACGACGCCGTCTATCGCCTGCTTACCGAACTGCACCTGCGCAGCCGCAATGACCCCGAAGCGGCCTGGCGGATCTGGCGGAGCTATCGCGACCTCGACCAGAGCGGGAAGGACGCCTCCTTGCCATCGCCGCTGCTGGCGTATGCGGTTTTTCGCGACGGCCTTTCGATCTGGCTCCTACGCGAGGGCGTGAACACCCAGCAGTGGGTGACGATCCCACGCGCCAGGCTCGATTCGTTGATCGATCGATACACTCGGCTCTGCGCCGACCCTCAGTCCTCGACTGCCGTCATCGCCCGCGATGGCCGCCAGTTGTTCGAACTGCTGATTGCGCCCATTGCCGGCCAGTTGAGAGACGGCGAGTCCGTGCTGGTGGAACCCGATGGCGAGATCGGCTCGGTTCCCATCGAGACACTCACGGGTGCAGGCGCCCGCCCGCTGGCGGACCGGTTGCGCTTCGTGACGTTCGACCGAGGCCGTCCGGCGGCGCGCCCGCCCGCTCCCGCGCCCGAATTCTCGCTGGTGGTGGGAGCCCCGGAGATCGGCGGCGACCTGGCTGAGCAGTTTCCGCCCCTACGCTCCGCGATGGAAGAAGCCGAAGCCGTCGCGGCGCTGCTGCCCAATGCCAGACTCCTGACCGGCCCCGATGCCAGGATCGAAACCGTTCTGCGCCTGCTACCCGGCGCTACGTTTTTCCACTTCGCCGGCCACGCGGTGTCGGAGGGTCCGAGCGCCTTGTTGCTCGCCTCCAACGAAGGCGCGGCCAGATTCTCGGCAAACTCGGTGGCCTCGCTCGATCTGCGCCATTGCCGGTTGGTGGTTTTGTCGGCCTGCTCGACCGGAGTCGGTGAGCGGCGCGGACCCTGGAATCCCGATGGTCTGGCGAGCGGCTTTCGCAGGGCCGGCGCGGCGCACGTGGTGGCCAGCCGATGGGATGTCGATTCTCAAGTGAGCGCGCAGCTCATGAAACGCCTGTATGCGGGCATGGCTCGCGGACAATCGCCGGCCGAAGCACTGTATCAGGCCCAGGCGGCTATTCGATCCGAGCCGGCGACTTCCCATCCCTACTACTGGGCCGCCTTCCAACAGGTCGGAGCGGATTAGACTGGATAAGCGGTAGCGCCGGCCAAGAGGGCCCGACCGCGTCCGGCAAGAGCGACTTTATGACCTGTGCACAAACTGGCGACACAACCACGGAGCAAACCAATAGCGTTCGCTTCAATCTGATCATTCACGGGATGGTGGCCATCCTCGAACGAGAGGCGGGCATCAAGATCCTTATTCCCCCGATTTACGACCATGTCCTTCGCGTCGGCGGCCGCTGCGGCACCATCGGACTGGAGTTTGCCGCCGCCGAGCATGTCTTCAACGGACTGCGCGGAGGCAAAGCCCGCTTCGATCCGCTGAAGAACGTCAAGCTGATCCGTCCCACGATCGATCGCAAAGTCGCGGCCGAGTGGCGCACGGTGGTGATTCCCAGCCTTCCGCTCGAAATCCACTCGCTGCGCACCGTGCCCCGCGGTGCGGACTCGATTGAGGTCACGGGCCGAAGCGCGGGCGAGGTCATCGCCAAGGAATTCGGAATGGTGCATGTCCTGGTGTGGGAACTGGCAAACCCCGGCGGCTTCGGGCTCACGAATCTGAAGGAATGGCAGGCGGCCATCAACTTTCACCTTTACTCGGAGGAACCGGGTGCGGCGACGCCGGGGCATGCCTTCCGCGCCTTCCGGGAAATCATGCGCCTGATGCCGGACAAGGAACTGGACTTGATCGTCAGTCCCGACGCGGCGCCGCCCGTCCTGCCCGAGAGGGTCGACGTCGCCGGCGTGGTTCCCTCCGATCTGAAGAGTATTTACGAGTGCGAGGGGGAAAAGGGATCCGTCGCGATGGGCCGGCCGTCCGATTGCCTCGACGTCATCGGCCAGGACGCCAACTAGTAATCTGGCCTCCCGCTGGGTGGGGACGTGTGCGAAGTCCGGCTGACCGGTCTTTCCAGTCGCGGCTTGGAAGGAGGCGGAACCGAACGGCTTTAGTGTGAAGTTCCGGCAGGAGCGATCCGCCCGCTCGTCGCCTCGCGGTACACTTCCAGGGTTTCCGCCACGGACCGGTCAATGCCGAACAACCGGCGCGCCCGGTCTATTCCCGCACGGCCAAACTCGGAGCGCAATGGCTCATCATTCAGGAGCCTTGCCATGGCCGCGGCCAGCCTTTTGGCCTCGCCTTCACCCGGTTTCACCAGGAGTCCCGTGCGCCCGTCGTCCACGACTTCCGGAGCCCCTCCGCTGAGGCTTCCGACCACGGGAACGCCGCAGGCGGCCGCCTCCGCCAGCACATTGCCAAAGGCTTCGCCCAGCGTCGTGTGGAGGAACAGGTCGGACGCCTGGAGGAGCCTTTGAGGCGCTGGATAGTAGCCCAGAAAGCGCACCGGCGCCCTTCGCTGCGCCGCCAGTTCCTCCAGTTCCCGGCGTTTCGGCCCCTCGCCGGCGATGAGCAACTGGACCGGGCGTGATCCCTGGGGCAGCCGGCTGATCGCGTCGATCGCCATTTCCGGCCGCTTCGAGTCCAGGAGCGCCGAGGCGAACACGACAAACCGCGTCTCCACGGGCATTCCGAGTTCTTCAGCCAGCAGCGCCCGCTGCGCCGGGTCCGGCAGGAACGCATCCGTATCGATGCCGTTATAGACGACACGCAGTTTGCGCGACGGAATGCCGATGCTCTCCAGCCGGTCTCGAATGAACCTCGAGATGCCGATGGCAAAGGTCAGGGGACCGCAGGTGGCTACCGTGCGTTGCCGCACCAGCCATGCTTTCATTCCTCCGCGCTGCCACTCGCCGCCATTCGATTCGGTGAAGACGATACGCCGGATTCCCTGCGAGCGGCACAGCCAGGGCACGAGGCTGAAATAGTCAAAGAACCGCACTTGCGCGAGTTCCACCGAGTACCTGGCCGCGATGCCCCCGATATGCCGGAGGTAGCGGCGGTACCGGCCGGCGTACGGACACGCGATCAGTTGCGTTCCGGCGCTCTCGAGCCGTGCGCGCACCCTGGGTTCCACTTCCTCGGAAACCGTGAGGATTGGGGTGATCCCCTGCGCCGCGAGGGCGCAGCTCATCCGGCGAAAGTATTCCTCGCGAGTGCTCCAGAAGGCGGGTTTCCAGTCAAGCAGGAAGAGAACACAGGGGGGCTTTGCCATTCACCACTCCGAATTATGGCATACGGCCTCGGGCCGTCCGGTTGACTTGAAGGCAGGGCCGCCCCGCCGTACGCCCGGGTGCGATACGATCGACGTTCGGGAAAACGGAAATGAGAATCGCCGCGCTGGCCGACATCCACGGAAACCTCCTCGCGCTTGAAGCTGCGATCGCGGACCTTCGCGAGATGGCCCCCGACCTCGTGGTCGACCTGGGAGACCATCTTTCCGGGCCCTTGCAGGCCGGGGCGACGGCCGACCTGTTGTTGACCCAGGCTTGGGTCTCGATCCGGGGGAATCACGACCGGCACCTGGTGGAGCGCGAGCCGGAGAAGATGTCACCCGCCGATCGCGCCGCCCACGAGCAGTTGACGGAGACACACCGAATCTGGCTGCGGTCGCTCCCGGCGACGCGGGATCTCGATGGCTCAGTGCGCCTCTGTCACGGTTCACCGCGCAGCGACATGGTGTTCCTGCTTGAAGACTTCTCCGAGGCGGGCATCGCGCTGGCGCCCCGCGAGGCGATCGAGACCCGGCTCGATCCGGGCCCGGACCTGGTGTTGTGCGCTCATTCGCACATCCCGCGGATCGTGGCGCTCGCCAACGGCATGACCGTTGTCAATCCGGGCAGCATCGGCCTCCAGGCCTTCCGCGATGACAAGCCGTTCCCTTACCGTGTGGAACTCGGCAGCCCGCATGCCCGCTATGCCGTCCTCGACCAGGTTGGCCGCTCCTGGCGCGTGACGTTTCGTACCGTCGAGTACGACTGGCAGGCTGCCTCGGCGATCGCCGGCGAGGCGGAGCGGCCGGACTGGGCTCACGCGCTCGCCACAGGCTACGTGCTGCGATGACGATCTCGTTGCGAAGTGTTCGTCTGCCGGGAGGTAGAGAAATGGTCCGCTCACCGCTCTTTCCGATGCACTGGTCCCCTTGGCCCATCATCTTCTGGTCCTGCTCCGCCGCCCTTGCCGTCTCCATCGCCTGTGCCGCCCAGACCCTCGACATCGGCTCGCGCCTCGAGCTTTTCGTCGCCGCCGACAACATTGAACGATTCGAAAACGCCGTGCTCCAACCGCATGCTCCCGTACTGGCGGAAATCGCCGTCACCTGCGACGCCCCGTGGGAGGGCCCCGTCACCGGCTTTGCCGCGGTGCTGAAGGACGGCGACCTCTATCGCCTGTACTATCCGAATGATCGCGGCGAAACCCGTGAGCCCTCGGCCGTCCCCATGGCCGAAAGCCGAGACGGGATTCACTGGACCCGGCCGGTGTTGGGGGTCGTCGACTTTCACGGCTCGCGCAAAAACAACCTCGTCTACATGGGCGAGGCCGGCGCCAATTTCGCTCCGTTCCTCGACGGGAACCCCGCCGCTCCCCGCTCCCAGCGCTACAAGGCCCTGGGAGGCGATCGGGTCCTCTGGGCTTTCGTCTCGCCGGACGGAGTTCGTTGGACCAAACTTCAGGAAAAGCCGGTCCTCACCGAACCGCCGCTCGACAGCCAGAACGTCGCGTTTTGGGATGCCGCCTCCGGCCACTATGTCTCCTACATGCGAGGCGCCATCCATCCGGACGGTTCGCCGGTCACCGCCCGTCCGTGGTTTTCGGACTCCAAGGGCGGCGGGGATGGCATTCGCGCCATCCGCCGTAGCACCTCGCGCGATTTCGTCAACTGGACCAGGCCGGAGTTGATTACGTTCGAGGGCGGACTGCCCGATCACCTGTATACCAATGCGGTCACGTCGTACTATCGCGCTCCGCACTTCTTCCTCGGCTTTCCGATGCGCTTCGTCCCCTCTCGCAAGAAGGTGGAGGCCCACGCCTACGGCGGCGTCTCCGACGCGGTGCTCATCGCCAGCCGGGGAGGCCGGCATTGGAACCTGTACCGTGACGCACTGATCCGGCCCGGGCTCGACGAACGCAATTGGACTGACCGCAACCTGATCGTGGCGCGGGGAATCGTGCCGACATCTACCAACGAGGTCTCCATTTATTACGACGAGAACTATCGTCACCGGTCGAACCGGATCCGGCGGGCGGTGTTCCGCAAAGACGGTTTTGTCTCGATCCACGCCCCGATCGGAGGAGGCGCCGTCCTGACGAAGCCGATTCGTTTCTCGGGCCGGGAACTGGTGCTGAACTACTCCACCTCGGCGGCGGGCAGCGTTCGCGTCGAGTTGCGTGACGAGGCGGGCCGCCCGCTGCCCGGCCTCTCCGCCGCCGACTGCGAAGAGATCTTTGGCGACCAGACCGCGTATGTTGTCCGGTGGCGGGGCCAATCGGGCGTCGCGCCGCACGCCGGCAAACCGGTGCGGCTCTTCTTCCAACTGCGGGACGCCGATGTGTTCTCCTATCAATTCCGGTAGATGGATTCTCAACCGGCCGGGCATCGGCGCGGGTCCGGTGGTTCTCGCGGCCCTGCTTCTGTTCCTGACCCCGGGCGCGAACCTGGCCGCCGACCCTCGCCTGCAGATTCTCAAGACTCCCGATGGCATTCGATTCGGGTTGATTGGTGCGAAACCCGCTGCCCCGTCTCCCACCGTCTTTTTCCTCGGTGGTGGCGTCGAGGACAGCCTGTCTGAGCCTCAATACATCGAAGCGCAGAATGAGTTCGGCCCCGGCGTGTTGCACGTGACCATCGATCTGCCCGGCCATGGCGCGGAACGCCGCGAAGGCCAACCTGCCTCGCTGCGCGGCTGGCGCTATCGCCTCGATCAGGGCGAAAACCTGGTCGCCGGCGTCGTTCGCCGCGCCACCGCGGTGCTGGATCATCTGGTGCGGGAGCGCTATACCGATCCCGCCAAAGTCGGCGCGTTCGGCACGTCCCGCGGCGGGTTCATGGCGTTCCATTTCGCTGCGGCCGAACCTCGCATCCGGCACATCGCCGCGTTCGCGCCCGTAACCGATCTGCTCGCTCTCGGTGAATTCTTCGGAATGCCCAATGACCACCGCGCGCGCGCGATTGCCGCCACCAGCCTGGCCGGCCGCCTCGCGGACCGTGGGATCTGGATCATCATCGGCAG
>JBJXGR010000185.1:0-12993 GCA_046160045.1 Bryobacteraceae bacterium | reverse complement strand
ATCACCTGCTCGATCTGCGCCTGCTGCAGCTTCAGCCGCCGCTCGACGATGTTCGATTGCACCAGGTTCGACCGCGCCTCACGGTTACGGAACGGCATCTCGAATTCCAAACCGAACTGCACGCTCTGATAGTTGCCTCCGAACAGGTTCGACAGCGTCTGGCCATAGCCGCCCACCAGGGAACCCGGCGTCTGGCCAAAGGTCACCGTCGGGATCGGGGGCAGTCCCGCGCGTGCCGACAGTTCATTCAGCCGCTCCGCCGATAATCTCGACGATGCCGCGAACGGGTTTTCGCCCGCCTGTAGCGTGCCGGCCAGACCCGTGCTGATGTACGACGCGATCAGGTTCACCTGCGGCTTCACCAGGTTGGCGTTCTGGTCCTTCTCCACCTGATTGATCTGTTGCCGCACGGCGACGGCGCGAACTTCCGGCCGCTGCTTCACCGCCAGATCGGCACTTTCCCGCAGGTCGAAGATGTCCGGAGGACCGCTCACCGTCTTGTGCTCGATGGGCAGGATCTCTTCCCCCCACGCCGGCGACTGGCGGTCGGCCGCAAGCAGGGACTTTAACCCATTCTCGGTCTCGGTGACGAGATTTACCGACGCGTACCAGGTATCGAGGCGCCGCTGGAGCTCGGCCTCCGACGCGGCCAGTTCCACCGGCGGCAGCACTCCCGCGTCGATCTGGCGGCGGTTCCGGTCGAGCTGCTCCCGAGCCACCTTCACGGCGTCGGCCCTCACCACCACTGCTTCGCGGGCGGCCACCAGGTCCCAATACGCCTGTTCGACGCGCAGCGCGATGTCGATCACGCGCACCTCAAAGTCGATCTGCGAAAGGTCGACGCCTTTCCGCCGGATGGTCAACTGCGCCCTCTCCCGGTCGATCAGCCGGTTACGGAAGAGCGGCTGAGTCACTCCGATCGAGAGTTCCGAGGTAATGAAAGGGTTCAACGACGCGAACGGGTTATTGGTCGACGTCCTCCGGTTGGTGAAGTCGATATGAAAGTCCGCGCCGTACCAGGGCAGCCGCTGCCTCAGGAAGAAGTTCTGCAGGAGTTGATTGTTCCCCACTTTCCCGTTCTGCCCGAACAACGCGTTCTCGGTCGGCTGATTGCGCCGGTCGAGGGCCGGCGCCCAACGGAACCGCGGATCCAGATAGCCTTCCGCTCCGGCCACGGCCTGGGCCGCCTGATTGCGATTCGTGCGCTCGATCTCGATCTCGAGGTTGTTCTTCAACGCCGTCGCCACGGCTTCCTGCAGAGTGAGCTCACGCCGGATGGGCCCCACGCCGACGCGCGATGGGAACACCTCGGTCTGAGCGAAGGCACAAACCGCCAACAAAAAGAGGATTGCCAGTTTCTTTTTCATGATCTCGTTACCCAATAAACACGTCCACTCGAAGGCCCGCCGGAAGTTCCTGGCCCGGTTCGAGCTCGATTAAGGCTTCCAGTACTTTGGTATCGATGCGCTCGGTAGGCCGGTCGGTGCGGACGTTCTCCTGCCCACCAGCATTCCCAGTTTCACGACGCGGCCGGAGAACCGGGTTTTGCCGTAGGCGTCCGCAGTGACATAAGCCTGCTGCCCCAGGCGAATTTTCGCCACGTCGGATTCATCGATTTCGGCGCGCACCCTCAAGACCCGATTGTCGCCCAACGTGACGATCGGGGCCTCGGCGCCATCCGGAACGGCTTCACCGGCGCGCAGATGCTTTCGCAGGATGACACCGTCGATGGGAGACCGGATGATCGTGCGGCCCAGCGAAGCGAGCGCTTCCCGCAAGCGAGCCTGGGCATACTGGACATCCGCCTCGGCGCGGCTGCGATCGTCGTCGCGCGCGTCGGCGTCCACGAAGGAGTGGCGCTCGCGAGCCTCGTCGCAGCGGGCTTTGGCCACAGCAAACTCCCGTTCCGCCCGATCAAAATCGCTGCGGGAGATGTCGCCGGAGCGGAAGAGCGCGGCGCGGCGCTCCCGTTCCGCGCGCGCATTCTCCATCACGGCTTCGGCAGCCCGAACCGCGGCTAGCGCTTCCCGGCGTTCCTGATCGCGCGACCCATTGACCACGCGCCGCAGCGCCGCTTCAGCCTGCTTCACCTGAGCCTCCGCAACCGCTACCCGCGCGTGAAAATCATCGTTCTCCAGAACGCCGATCGCCTGCCCTTTACGGACCGCGTCGCCTTCTTCGACCGGGACCGAGACCAATTTGCCGCCGATGCTCGATCCCACCTTGATCTCTTCGGAGACCGGTTCCACTCGGCCCGGCGCGATGAGCAGCGGAGGCTTGGGTGCGGACGCGGCCGGGCCCGCAGGCGGCGCCGCGGCGATCGCCGGCCGGTCGCGCCACGACATCAGCAGCGAACTCGCCAGAAAGCCCAGAACAAAGACGATGAGATAAATGACTTTACGTTTCATGGGTCAAGCCACCATTTCTTCTTTCGGTCCATCGGTGAGACGGCCGTCTTCCATGTGCACGATCCGGTCCGCGTATTCGAGCGCGCGGCTGTCGTGAGTCACCACCACCACCGCGCGATCGCGTTCGTGTGCCAGCTTTTTCAACAGGTCCAGGACCATTCGCCCGCTTTGGGAATCGAGAGCCGCCGTCGGTTCGTCGGCCAGCAGGATTCTCGGATCTCCTGCCAAAGCCCGCGCGATGGCCACGCGCTGTTTCTGCCCGCCGCTTAGATCGGCCGGATACGACTTCGCTTTCTCTACCAGTCCCACCTGCTCCAGCAGTTCGAGCGCCCGTTTTCGCGCCCTCGCACCGCGAATGCTCTTCAGATCCAAAGCCAGTTCGACGTTCTCCGCAGCAGTCAGCGTCGGGAACAGATTGAAGCTCTGGAAGACGAACCCGATCTGCCCGAGGCGCACCGCGGGAAGCCTGGATTCCGGCAGCCCGGATACCTCCGTCCCCAGAAGCCGGATCTGGCCCGACGTCGCGCGAAGAATGCAGCCCATGATCGAGATCAGGGTCGTCTTGCCGCTGCCCGACGGCCCCATCATCAGCGTCACTTCGCCGTGATGGATATCCAGGTCTATCTCATCGAGCGCGCGGAAGGCCGCTTCGCCCGAGCCATACACCTTGACGAGACTGCGTACCGAAATCGCGGGTTGCATCGGTTTATCCTTTGAAAACCATGGCAGGATCGATCGTCACCACTTTGCGGATGGACACGAGCGAAGCGCTCACGCACATCAGCACGGAGATACCGAACATGGCGATGGCGAATTCGTTCGGCAGCAGGATCAACGCGCTCGAGTTCGCGCTGGCATGCACAATCGGGAGGGCGATCGCCATCGCCATGCCGTAGCCCATGGCCGCGCTCGCCACGGCCTGCTTGATGATCACGCGGAAAATGTAGGCGTTGGTGGCGCCCATCGCTTTCAGAGTGCCGTACTCCCGCACGTGATCCATCGTCGACGCGTAGATGGTCTGGGCCACGACGACGAGTCCGACCACCAGTCCGAGCGCCGCGGCGATCAAGACAGAAACGCCGGCCCCGGTGTCGTACAGCCAGTAGTTCTGGGTTTTAGCGGCGAATTCAGCGGTGGTGAATACGTCCAGGTCAGGCACCCGCTCTTTGATCCGCTGCCGGAGGCCGGCCAGATCCGCGCCCGCGGCTGCCTTCACCAGAATGAATACGGTCTCGTCCTCCCGCACGGGCGAATAATCGAAGGCGTTCTTCTCCCACGTGAAAGCGTGCGGCGCCGTCGTGAACGACCGTATGCCCCGCGTGAAGCCCACGACGCGCGCCCGGCGGTCGGCGATCTCCACAATGTCCCCAATCCTCGAGACTCCCAGTTTCTTCTTGTAGAACTCGTCGATGACGACCGTGTTGGGCTGCTTCAACTCCTCAACGCTGCCCTCGATCAGGTTCCACGGCGAGCCCAGGTTCTTGTCGGGATTGAAGCCGACAACCTCGATGCTCTCCTTGCGGCCGTCCGGCAACTTCCAGGTGGAAAAGGCAATGATGTAGTTTTCCGCCTCGGCCACTCCCGGGACGGCCAGAACCTGGAAGCGCTTCCGCTCCTTGATCGGAACCGCCAGGTCGATGGACGGAATCCCGGCCGCGCTGACCCAAAGATCCGCGTTGGCGTTATCGATCAAGGTCGAAATCGTGTACTTGAACCCCAGGTATAGGCCGACCTGGATAATGATCAGGACGATCGAAAACACGATCCCGGTCAGCGTGACCACCAGCCTCACGCGGTCATGAAACAGATTCCGAAGGGCCAGAGATGCCATGAATTAACGGTCCTTTGAGGTTTTACAGTGTTAACCTCACATGACAAAAAAGCTACTTCTCAAAGCCGGCAATCATCCGGTCGATGACTTCGGCGCCTACTTTCTCCCGATTCGACCAGGGAAAGTTGGGATAAAGGACCAGCAGTGAGGTCACCCCGTGAACCGCCGCCCACAAGGCCTCGCTTGCCAGGCTCACATCGAGATTGGGAAACCGGCCCTGGATGACGCATTGTTCGACGCTGTGGCGCAGGTATCCGTAGGCTCTCATGCCCATGCTGTTCGGGTCGTGATACTTCGACGAGTCTTCGCAACTGGGGTCGGGTTCGGTCATAAAGGCCACCTTGTAATGGTTGGGATGCTGAATCCCGAAGTTGAGGTAGATTTCCAGCCCTCTGCGGAGGCAATCCACCGGATCGTACGGCTGTTCGGGCGGGCATTGCGATTTGGACTGCTCCAACTCTTCAAACTGCTCGGACAACTGGCGAAACGTGTCCTCGCAGATCTGGAAGAGCAGATCCTCTTTGTCCTTAAAGTGCAGATAGATCGTGGTCGGCGAGTACTCGATCTTCTCGGCAATGCGGCGCATCGACACGTTACGGACGCCCTCGGTGACGAAGAGGTCGCGGGCGGCCTCGAGAATCTCCTGGCGGAGTTCGGATCTGTGTCGAGCCTTGCGTTCAGCGACGCCCATTTCGTTTGCCACTGTCCTTTTGATTAACGGCGTTAACCAGATCATGCACGATAACACTTAACGGTGTCAAGTAAATATTCCCTGGAAAGGCAGGCTGTTGATAATACGGTGTTTCCGGGGCGAGAGCGCGGAGGCGGTCATACCTGTTGGTGGAGCAGTTGGCACTGCGGACGAGGAGGGCGTTCGGCGGCGCGGCGACGCAGCCCAAGAAGTCTTGCAGAACGAAGCCAATTTTGGCCCGAAGTGATTGATTTTGCAGGCAGTCACCGGGTTCGTTCATTGGCTTCGATCGGCTTCGCCCCGCGATGACGCGGTCAGACAGCCCGGGATACGGAAGATCGATTGTTCTCATGTCCGGTCAAAGGATAACGCAGTGTCAAGGGGGGAGCGATTCCGAGAACCACCAAGGCACAGATTCGAAGGCACTTAAGAATTGAAGACCATTGTGAATGCTTATCGGAGTCAGGCTGCGTGTCCGGATCTGGCGGAGTACCTTGAACCGCTTCAGGGATGCGACTCAAACCACCCGGTCACCCGTTGGACGTACTCGGCGGGCGCACGGGCAAACACATGAATATGTCTGGCTCCCTCGACTTCCCACAACTCGGTCGATTCGGGATTTGCCGCGTGCAGGTCGCGCGAGTGATGAGGCTCGGTTTCGGTGTCGGCCGTGCCGTGGATCAGGAGAACAGGCACGCGGGTCCTCCGGAGCGATTCGGCAGGCGAGACCCGAACGAAGTCGATCGTATAGCGCCATCGGGCATACCAGAACGCGGGCTCGACCAGGGGCACGAAGAGCCGTCGGGCGGGCCGCGGCACTCCCGTGTATCGGCCGATGCGATCGTACGCAATCTGGCGGAACGTGGAGAAGGCGCTTTCGGCCACGATCGCGCGGAAGCGCGGCTCGCAGTCGAGTGACTGAATCAGGATCGCCGCGCCCAGGGAGTGGCCCAAGCCATAGAGAGCCCTGGGGGGATGCTCCCGATACAGCCAGTCGGCCCAACGGCGGACATCGTCGCGCTCCCGCAGCCCATAGGTGACCAGGTCCCCGCCGCTGACGCCGTGACCCCGGCTGTCCGGCACGAGAACGGAGTAGCCGCGCTCCAGCAGATAGCCGACATGACCCATCTCGCCATTGCGAGTGTCAGCCACGCCATGGAGAAGAACGACTGCGGCGTGATTCGGCGTGCGCGGCGAGAAGTACCATGCACGCAGTGTAACGCCGTCGGCGGCCTGGATCTCGACAGCCCGCCACGCGCCGCCCGCCTGGGACGAGACACGAATGGCCACCGCCGGGGACGTCTCCTTGCGGAAGGGCGGCAGGATCCTGAGTGAGCCTTCCGTCAAGGCAACTGGGACATACGGGAGGGCAATCAGTACTCCTGTGAGAACGGCAAGCCACCGGCGCTTCCAGGGGGTGAAGGGTAGGTTCATGGCTTGTTTGCGGGGTCCGCTCTCTGCACAGGTACGTGAAAGAGGAGGCGTACGTTCACTTGAACGAGTGGAGGGCCCGCTGGTCCACGGCGGGACCCGTTCGTGCACGGGCTCAGGACCCCCACTTGATACGTGTGTAGGCGATGCGGAAGCCATGGCGCTCGGCGTTTCTTTGGGAAGCGCTTCCGGGTTCCGCGCACATCATCGCCAGGTCGCAACCGGCGTGCGTGGCGTACTCCAGACGGCTGTGAAGCAGCGCCTGCTGGGCGCCCCTGCGCCGCGAGGCAGGGACGGTGCTGGCGCCCGCCAGTAGGGCCACCCTTTCGTGGAGGCAAAGAGCGCCCGTCGCGACCGGCCGGCCCTCCATCTCGGCGAGAAACGAGAGCGGGTCCTGCCTTGCCGTGGCGGCACGCATCAAATCGAACATCCCGTCAGCAAATTCGGTAGTCTCACTCCAGCCCTCGACCGCCGTACGCGCCCAGAGATCGCTCTCTTCCTTGCCGGCAAGCCGCACGCGGATTGGTCCCTCTGAGGCCGGAAGCGCCGGCACGTCCGCAACCAGCGGCAGGTACATGACGCTGGTGAGTTCGACAGGCCGGTAGCTCCTCGAGTGGAGCAGTTCGAGCAGGGCCTTGTCCGCCAGAGGACTCACCTCGTGAAACACAGGCGCTCCCCGGGAGCGGAAGAACTCTTCGATCGTCCCCATGTCCGCGGCGGAGGGCATCTCGAAGAGGCCCAGCCCAAAGGTCTGGGTGCAGGGCGAATTCGGACCGTCGAAGAAGGCGTACGCTCCTGCTACGCTGATCCAAGTGGCGCCCGAGTCGGGCATAAGCACGGCACGCGCTTCGACGAAACTGGCGTTGGCGCCAGCCTCCGCGCGTTCCAGCCGCTGGGCCAGGGACCGATCTGCAAGAACCTTCGGATGCATCGCCGCGGTGAGTCTCTTCATTCTATTTCTATTGTCCGGCGCGGCGTAAACCGGGTGGCCCTTGTGCTGGAACTCCGAGCCAACATCGGGTGTCCTAATCTCCTGGGCGTATGGCCTCAACAACGGACGGGCGGTGCGGCTGTGGGGCGTTCTGTTGGAGGATGAGCGGGTGATGACGGGCAAGTTCCGGCATTGCGACGTGGCGGTCGAGAGTCTGCAGCGGATCACGGGCGAATCGTTCGGCTTTGACGTAAATCATCTCGACCTGGCGTCCCGGAATGCGGCGGTCGGTCAGGCTCGCTCATGGCTGGCCCGGCGATTGGCCGACGACCGTTGATCGGCGCTACCGGATCGTCACCCAGGGCTGTACCGGCAGGATCTCGAGTGATATAAGAGGAGCGAAGGCTAGCATGATCCGTCTTGTTCGTGCGTGCTTCATTCTGGGGTTGATGAGCCGCCTGGAAGCCAGCCAGATCGTCACCCGGGAATCCCTGACCCCGTATGAGTTCGTGTTTCAGGACCTGGAGGGTCGTCTACGAAGCTTCGAAGCACGAGTCGGAACACTCGCGCTCAAGCACAACCATCCCCTCGTAAGATATACGCTCTACCGAACCACGAAGACATTCTATGAAGTCACCGGAGAAAGATCGGCCGTGCGCTTTTCTCGCGCCGCGGTGCCAACCATTCTTGGGCGTCTGAAAGCCGGACAGCGGCCCGGTGAGATCGTCGAACTTTACCGGTTCACTGTGGTGGACGGCAAGCGAGTGATCGGCGCCAGCCGACCGAAGAAGCCGTCGCCGAACCGGGTGCCCGTCACCTTTGAAGAGGAAGGGGGCTCGATCGTGCGGATCATTTTATCCGGGATCGAGCCGGGCGAGTATGGGCTGAGCACGGTGCTTAATAACGAGGTGTACTGCTTTGGGATCGATCCCTAAAGGGTAAAGTCAGAGCCCCAACTCCTTCGCCTTGGCCTCGACCGCCTCCCATACCCCGTGACGGGGCTTGAGGCCGTCGCCGTCGGGGACGAGAAAATTGGCGGATTCGTAGACCAGAAAGCTCGCGAAGCGGCCGTCGCGGCGGACCCGCTCCAGGTCTTCAATGTACTGCGCCGCGGAAACGCGCGGGGCAAAGGTGTAGCGGTTGTAGTGCAGCGGGATGGACCGGCGGCGGCACTGCTCGATCACCTCGAGCGAGAACTCGTCTTTCAGCACGAACTCCGGCGTGTACTGAAAGGTGCGGAGCGTCGCCTCGTCCGCGAGGCCTTCGGCCAGCCAGCCGCGCCAGTCGAACTCGATGTTCCAGGGATAGGCCAGACGGCGGCTGGGGCGCGGGTCCGGCCGCATGAACTCCAGGTTCAGGTGAAGCTGCATCTTCCTGCCGCGGGCGCGGATCAGTTGCCGGGCCTGGCGCAGAAATTCCGTGTACTGCCGCCCGCGATACTTCGCGATGGCCTTGGGGTCCGTGCCCGCTTCCCGGACGACGACGTCGTTCCAACCGTAGGCGAACGGGTCGTCGGTGTGGGTGCAGTGATTCTCGATGCGGAAGTCGATGCCATCGACACCGGCGTCGAGAATCCGTCTGACTTCGCCCAGCCAGAACCGCCGGACTTCCGGTTGGGACTCGCACAAAGCGGCGGGAAGGAACTCATTCCGCCCACGCGCCAGCGCCACGTAGCCGAGCTTGCCGTCGCGATTAGGCGCGTCGAGCGCCACCACCGTCCGTCCGAAGCCGGTGTCGAACTCGACGCCCCAGTTGCGGAAATCGATGCGATCGGCGCACCAGACCGAACTCCGGCCGCCGACGCACCCTCCGGCCGCGGTGGTGATGGGCAGCGGCCGGCCTTGAGAAAACGCCTGGAGCATTTCGGGGGCGCTGAGGCGGAAATCGGCCGGGCCTTCGGCAAAGTTGGTGGTCAGGAGGATGAACCGGTCGGCGAGGGTGAAACCCTCCAGGGTCAGGACGCGGAGAGGGTCGCCCTTGCGGGCCACGATCTTCCCTTCGAGGTCGCTGAAGTCCTGCGGCGCGGGCTCCACGGCGTCATGGAACTCAAAGCGGATGGGTTTGCGGGTGTACCGGAAGTTGTGATCACTGGTCCAGATCTCGATCTGGCCGCGGCCGACGCGGGTGGACTTCGCGTCGGTCTTCCATAGCCGAAGGCGATCGATGGGCCACGCGGCGAGGCCGGGCGGAAGGTCGTCCTGACGGCGGCGAATGCGCCACTCGGGATGCTCGCGCACGATCTTCATCACACAGTTCACCGACGCGCCCAAGTGAGGCAGGCGGCCCCAGCGGCGAGCCTCCTCCGAGCCTTCCGGGAAGAGCATCGACAGACCGGTTTCCCAGGGCTTAAAGTAGCCGTAGATTTCGAGGCCGTGCCGGCGGGCCGCCTCGACGGCGACGCGGAGGGGATTGCCCAAGGCGTGAATGGTCCCTGTCATGTTGGCATCGCCGGGGCTGCCGTAAGGGGTCCAGAATCCCTCCGAGCTGGCGTCGCCGTAGTGCATCCAGTAGACGCGGCGGATCCCCATTTCGCGCCAGAGGCGCATCAAGGCGTCGACGCGGCGCGGCGTGTAGACGGCGGCCTCGGCGTCGTCCACAAAATCCACCACGCCGCCTAAGAAGAACGGACGCCGCGCGGCGGCGGCCGAGAGGAGGAGACTTCGTCGCGAAAGCATTCGGATGAGAGTATATCCTGCGCTAGGCTGGAAGAAACGAATGGAGCCTGCTGCTACTCCCCCACCAGAGGCCGCTGTCGCGATCCTGCATGCGGCCGTACCTGAGGAATCCGTCCTACTGATCCGCCGCACGCGGCGCGAGGACGACCCCTGGTCGGGCCACTGGTCGTTTCCGGGAGGCCGCCGGGAACCCGGGGACACGGATCTCGTCGAAACGGCCTTGCGGGAACTGCAAGAGGAGTGCGGCATCCCTCTCGAACGGGACAACCTGGAGTTGGCATTGGAGGTGACGCACGCCGGCCAGCATACCGGCCGATACGTATGGGTGGCGCCGTATGTGTTCCGGCTAACCGCGGCCGCGGACGTGCGGCTCGATCCACGCGAAGCGGCGGAGTCGCTGTGGCTGCCGCTGTCGGTGCTGCGGGATGGAGCGCGGCGGGTGGAGGATGCTGTCCCCGGATTACCGGGCGGCCGCAAGGTTCCCGGCATTCCGCTGAACGGCGTCGCGCTGTGGGGCTTTACCTACCGGGTGTTGTGCGACTGGCTCGGGATTCCGTGCCCGCGAGGGGTGTGAGCGGACTCGATAATGGAGGGACTTGTGAGCCCGGAGGAATACCTCGAACGCGAACGCGTCGCCGAGACCAAGAGTGAGTATTTCTTCGGCGACATCGTCGCCATGCCGGGCGGCACGTTGCTGCACAGCGTGATCACGGCCAACATCGCGCGGGCGATCGGCAATGGCCTCCAGGGTAAGGCGTGCGTTGTTTTCAGTTCGGATGCCCGCGTGTCGGTTCAATGGGGTAGCCTGATCACCTACCCGGACGTCACTATCCTGTGCGGCGCACCGCAATATACCGACGAGAAGCGCGATACTCTCCTGAATCCGATTTTGCTGGTTGAAGTGCTGTCCCCGTCAACGCGCGCCTACGACCGGGGCGAGAAATCCCGGCTCTTCCGCATGATGCCTTCGCTTGCCGAGTATCTGCTGGTCGACCAGACACCGGTCGACGTCGAGCAATATCGTCGCTTGCCCAGCGGAAATTGGGAATTGACCACGGTCCGTGACTTCGCGGCCGTATTGACCCTCACTTCTCTTGGCTGTGAAATCCCGGTTGGGGAGATTTATCAGAACCTGGAGATGCTTGCGGTCTGAGAAGGGCATTGTGGGTCCACTGGACAGCCGTCGGGCTCGGAAGCCGTGAAACAACAGCCAGCGCTCCGTGAGAAGTGCCGCCGGGCGACGTTTTTTGTCGCCCGGCGGGCGCGTACAGCAGGGACCCAGCTGCGCCGGGCGACAAAAATCGTCGCCCGGCGCCACTGGAGGGTCGCGCCACGCTCTCGCCCACCTTTCATCACCTTTGGTGGGCCGCAGGCCCATGGACACTCCCTGGCGTTCCGATAGAATGAACACCGCTGGTGGACCTTCATGATCAACCTCCTGCACCTCACCGACCTTCATGTCGGGTGTGATCCAGACGCCACGGCGCGCGCCCAACGCGCCGGAGCGCTGGATCTGCTGGCGAAAGTGCTCGGCGGACTGGAGGCGGACTGGAAGCCGCACGTCCTGGGCGATTTCCGGGGATCTGACGTGGAAGGGACAGCCGGACGGATACAAGGAGCTTGCCCGTTGGCTGAAGAACAAGCTGTTCGCCGCGACCGGACTGACGGCGAACGATTGCGTCGTCTGCCCGGGGAATCACGATCTGGATCGCCGGCATGAAGAAGAAGGGGCGCGTTCAGGTCGGCGCCGACGCCGATCTCGTCGTCTTCGATCCCGCGACGGTGATCGATCAAGCGACGTACCAGGTTCCTGCCCAATACTCCGCGGGAATCGACCATGTGGTGGTCAACGGCGTCGTTACCGTCCGATCGGGCAAGCTCGTAGAAGGCGCCGCTGGAGGAAACCCATGCGGGCTATGGGGCAGGCCTGGCCGCCCCTGATAGACGGTCCCGCAAAACTCCACGTCTGCACCGACCTGCCGCTCTTTCTCGTTGTCCTAGGCCCGAGCTGCGGGTGTCGACGCGGAGGTGGCGTTCGCACTGACTCAATCTGAGCCGCGACCGTCAGGGAGGCGGTGGCGAGGCAGTACTTGCTTCACGTCTGTGAAGTTTGCGGGTTGTTCCCCTCATCGGAGCTGCCAGATGCTCCGTCTGGAGAAATCTGAGACAGTCCCGTCCCCCCCGGTCCCCCCATGGTCCCCCATGGTCTTTGACACCGGTCCGGACACCGGTCTGCATAGGTTCTCCGTTTCCCGGTGGCACGGCGCGCAGGCAGCCCGACGGTCCGACAACGAAACGGGGAAATTTGTAAATGTCCCGGTTTTCCCCCGGTTTTTCCTCCAGTTGTGTGCGATTAGATCCCGTCCCCCGGAGGACTGCTCAGCGGGTCGTACGCCGCCACAAACAGGCTTGCTACTGTAACCAGGATGGGGATACACATCAAGCGTTGCGGCAGATGGCCCGCGGGTCAAACGACACCGGTCCTTGGCGTACTCCTGAAGTCCCTCGAACCAGAAACTTGTGTGATCCGTCATGGTCCTGCCAAGCGACTTCCTCTTCGACTTCGAAGGAGCCGACTGATCGGACGGTGGCTGCGACAGCAGTTTGGAAGGGAAAACCACTATTGCCGACAGGCGAAAGAAGATCTTCGCGGTCTGGGGAGAGGTGCCGAGTTCGTACGGTAAGGGTTTGGAAAAACAACTCTTCTACCCTCATCCGATAGCGTAGCGCTGCTGCAACCCGCGCTTCAGCCCGCGGGTGAAGAACCGCGATTGAGGGCCGAGACCATCGGCGATGGAATGGTTGTTTCTAGACAGTCCCTAAGTATTCTATGCGTGTGCTGAATCACGAGCCTCGTCAAGAGAATTGGGCTTCATCGCTTCTTCGCGTTGACTTCTAATCTGACTCGTCAGAAGAATTTGTGGGCGAGGGTGGGCTCGGGCAGCTTGGCAAGTGAGTGATACAAGGCGAGTTCGAGGACGCGGAAGGTGCGGAAGCCATAGGATCTTCTCATCACGACTTTGGCC
>JBJXGR010000184.1:0-13232 GCA_046160045.1 Bryobacteraceae bacterium | reverse complement strand
ACCACGGGGACGCGGCCCTTCGAGGGAGATACGCCGGAGCAGACGGTGGAGGCGATCCTCACCGGAAAGCCGGTCCCGCCGCGGCAGCGGAATCATGCGATTCCCGCAAAGCTGGAACGGATCATCGTGAAGGCGCTGGAGAAGGACCGGACGGCGCGCTACCAGATCGCGGCGGAACTGCGCGCCGAACTCCAGCGATTGCAGCCGGCCACGCCGCGGGTTGCCCGGTGGCCGCTTGGCGCGACGGGCGACCAATGGGTGTTCGAAACGATGCGGCGATTCCCAGGCGTCCTGCTCCTGACACTCGTCGTCCTAGTGATCGGTACCAGGGCCGGATGGTGGAGTGCCCCAACACCGGCTATAGCTCCAGAGACACGGCAGGCTTTCGAAATACCCGTCCGGCGTGTGGCGGTGCTGCCGTTGCGAAGTCTCTCGGGCGGTCCCGACCAGGAACTTCTGGCCGAGGGAATCGGCGATGCTATTGCCGCGGACCTGGCGAGATTGCAGGGATTACGGGTGATCGCCGGCTCGTCGGCGGGGGAGTACAGGAAAACAAGCAAAGGCGCGTCTCAGATTGCCCGCGAACTCCGCGTGGATCTTCTGATTGCCGGTTCCGCGATCGTCACAGGACCGCGCCTCGAGGTGCGGCTCCACCTGACCCGTGCGGGCTCGGATGCGCCGTTTTGGTCGGAGCGATTCGACGCCGATTTTCGCGCCACCGGCGCGATCCGAAACGAGGTGGCCCGAGCGGTCGCGCGGGAGGTCCGGCTTCGGCTCTCGCCCGGCGACGAAGCCCGCCTGGTGAAGGAGGGCACGGCCAGCCGCGAAGCGTTCGAAAACTACCTGCGCGCCCGGCACTTCTGGACCAAGAGAACCGACCAGGACATCCAACGCGCGGTGGGCTTCTTCAAAACGGCGATCGATGCCGATCCGGCCTATGCCCCTGCCTACGCCGGGCTTGCCGACTGCTACAACCAGTTCGCCACCGTGCAAGTGGGACGGCCGCCGGGTGAGAACCGCGGGCTGGCCATCGCCTTCGCCAAGAAGGCCATCGAGATCGACGGCGAGAACGCGGAGGCTCACGCCGCTCTTGGGTTCGCGAAGCTGTACAACTGGGAGTGGGCCGGAGCGGAACTCGAGCTGCGGCGGGCGCTGGACCTGAATCCCAGCTATGCCTCCGCCCATGTGTGGCGCGCCTCGTCCCTCCTCATCCGGCGCCGCTTCGATGAGGCCTTCGCGGAAGTGGACCGGGCGGGCGAACTCGATCCGCTGTCCCCCATCACGCAAACCCAGGTCGGATGGATTCGCGCGCTTGCCGGCCGGAGCGAGAAAGCGATCGCTCAGTATCGCAAAGTGCTGGCCAACCACCCCGATTACCCGTGGGCGTTGTGGCTGCTTGGGGCCGCCCTCAGCGAGACGGGGAGGGCTCGGGAAGCGATCGAGATCTTAAGGAAAGCGAGCGTTGTGACCAAGAACAACCCTGCGCACCTGGGTAGCTTGGGAATGGCCTACGGAATAGCAGGCCGGCACGCGGAGGCCCGTGAGATTCTTGCGCTGCTGAGACGGCTATCCAAGGAGAGATACGTGACGCCCCACGCGCCGGCCCATGTCTGCCTGGGGCTCGGTGATCTGGGCTGCTTCTTCGAAGCCCTTGAAGAGGGCTATCGGCAGCGGATCAATTATATGGCTTATCTCAGTGTGGTCCCCTCACCGGCGAACTACGGCGCCGTGCGCGCAGACCCCAGGTTTCAGGATCTGCTGAGGCGGCTCGGCTACGATCGGGAGTGACGTGGCGGGGAACCCGCGACAGTGATCCTTTGCAGGTTTCTTGAGAGGATTTCCAATCAACCTCTTGCACACGAGCGACGAAGCGGGCACAGTCGCACCTGTCCCAGGTTTCCGACCGGCCCTCCAATTTCAACACCTACGGTGCCGTCACCGTATCCGTGCCGCGACCCTATCTGTGCCGCGACCGTAAGGGAGCGGTCGCCCTCCCCTTTTTCTACCGAGCCGCGACCGTAAGGGAGCGGTGGCGAGCGGTAGCCTCGCCTTTCTCGCGGCCACTGTCCCGTTTTTTCACACTCCTTAACGTGTCCAGCCCCTTGGCCTTTCCTCAATAACGCCGCCACCGCTCGCTGACGGGTCTGTGAAAAAACCAAACGGCGGAGTTGGTGGCGACGGTGGGAGCAAACCTAAAGAAACTCCCACTTTCAGTCCTGGTCAGGACGTCTGAAGGCCAGTTTTTCTCTTTGACCTTCGCTGAATGATTCTGGCCGCTCCTCACGCCGACTTCGAGGCCTTTTCAGGGATAAATCCCCGCTATTTTCCAAGGCGCCTTGGGATCGGCGCCTTGGGGTCAAAGACCATGGTTCCGGTTTTCGCCGTCGCAGGCCGAAGCCGTCCGGCAGTATGTCTTCGCCCGTCGCCGAGTCCGGACCTCCAACTCCATTTGTTGGTTTCCCCACCGTTTGAGTTACCGGCATCAGTGCCATGGCCCCTCTCATGTTTGGACCCCATCGGTGCGGCGCCTCACGACGGCCGGCGGGCGGTGACTCGCGTCCGCTCCTACGCCGCCTTCTCTTGATCCTCCAATCGCTCCAACACTTCCACGAACTTCCGATACGCCGCCGGATCTTCCGACATCAGCCGGATCATCTTCGCCCGCGCGTCCTGATATTCCGCCGTCTGCTTCCACTTGCGGATCCGCGGCAGCGTCTCCTCCAACTTCCGTCCCTGGTCGATCAGGTGGCTCCGGAACGCCAAAACCTTCAGCCGTGCTTCCGGCTTCTTCTGCTCCCGCAACTCGGCGTCCAGCGCGCTGTCTCGTTCCGCAGCACGTGCCACTCTTCCATCAACCAACTCACCCGCTGGCTGCTTTGTTCCTTCAGGACCGACGCCATCTCACCGGCCAGGTGATTCTTCTTGTGCCGCTGCACGGCCCACCCGCGACCCTATCTGTGCCGCGACCGTAAGGGAGCGGTCGCCCTCCCCCTTTTTCTACTGAGCCGCGACCGTAAGGGAGCGGTGGCGAGCGGTGGCCTCGCCTTTCTCGCGGCCACTGTCCCTTTTTTCACACTCCTTAACGTGTCCAGCCCCTTGGCCTTTTCCTCAATAACGCCGCCGCCACCGTTCGCTCACGCTCGCGGCTCGGTCCGCGCGTTCACACCCCGATTCCAACAATCGCCCTTTCTGAATCAAACGCTTACACGACTCTCCCTCCAAAACCCTTTCCACCCCGTGCGATAATCAAGGGAGATGCTGTTTTCCCCCTTATCCGCTATTTCTGTTGCGCATTGTTGCGCATAAGCCGATCCCCCTCCTTAACTCCTGTATTTCCAACACTAGCTACTCCCATTTTACCGCACAGGCGCAACAAATTCGCTCTTATCCGCAACACTTATCCGCTTATCCGCAACACATACGCAACAGATTCTTATGCCTGTTGCGTTCACAACACTTTTATTTTTTTCTGTTGTGAACGCTCAATCACTTACCTCCGCTTTCGCCTTTTTTCCGCTTCCGTCGATGCGACTCTTGGCTCGGGAACCCATGATTTCTGATCTCCTTTGCGCCGCCGACCCGGTCGCCTTCGCCCACCGTCGCCTTGACTTCTCGCCAGACCCTGTCCAGGCCCGTTTCCTCGCCTCCCGACGACTCCGACCCGGTGTAACCTCCATGAACACTCCACGCTTCTTTGCCGGCCTCGACATCGGCAAACAGCGCTTGCCGTCCTCGAACTGCGCACGCGCAAGGCCGGCTTCATCATCGAATGGGATCTCCGCGTCCGCGGTCTCACGCGCTTCCCCCTCGGTACCTCGTATCGCGACCTCATCGATGCCGTTGAACGCGAGATGCGAACTCCCGCATTCGGAATCGACACTCCCGGTTGGCAGAATCGCTGTCTTCTGCGATACAAAGGTATTCGTGGTGAAGGCCTAACCGCAGAGGATCATCACGAGATTTCCGATTCAAGGTGGTTGACGTGAAGCTTCGCATTCACAATGACTCCATTCGCTTCCGTTTCACTCGCGACGAGGTCCAGGCCTTGTCTAGCGGAAAGCCGTTAGTTGAAAGCGTGGCGATGGGGCCGCTTGAGCGACAGCGATTGTCATATCGGATCGTGCCTGAGCAAGGGGTCCCTGAGATCTCAGGCATTCAGGTCGAGCTCGAGGCAAACACGCTGACAGTTTCGGTCCCATCGCACGTCCTTCGGGCGTGGTGCGAGGGAGAGCAACTGGCATTAGAAGCGGAGCAGACGTGGACTACCGGGAGGATCCGAATCCTGCTGGAGAAGGACATGCAACGCCTCAATCCCAAGGATGGCGAGGAATCGGCAGGCGTCTATCCGAACCCTCTCTTCGGAAAGGTGCGTTGCGACCATCCCTGACGGCCATTGTTATCTTCCTTCCGGTCAACAGCGTTGTTGGAAAGGTGATCGGCTGAGGAAAAGAGATCTGGAAATGCCGTGAACTGCGGAGGTCTGCTTGTTCGTCGAAAGAACCACGGGCTTCTCCCCGTTGGCGTTCGGCAGGTCCAGTGGGAATGGAGAATCTGATTCAGGGTCGTTGACAAAAAGCGGGAAACGCGTTGAACGGCCCCGGTTCTCCCTATCTCAGGTAGGCGGTGGAGATGACGGCCAGGATGAGAAACATTAGTGCCATGAGCAGGAACCCTAGCAACCGGCGCCGCCGCGCCTGGCTCCACTGCCCGGAACCTGTCAAATGCCGGTTGACCATCTGGCCCATCGTACGCCGGCGCATTGCACGGCGCCGCCATGATTCTCGCCAGCGGGCTGTCCAAGTCCGGGAGCGGACAGGCCTACCGGAACTGCGGGGCACGAGTCTGGACGTATTATCGTTAGGAAGGCGAGATGGAACGTATTCTTGAAGGCCCGGAGCCAGTCATCGTCAACGCGCTGGGACACGGCGCCGGCGTTCTGATCTTCGGGATCTTCCTCTACCTCGTCATTCGAGAGCGGTCCGCGTCCCGATTGCGCGCGGGATGGCTCTCGCTCATGGCGGCAGCCCTGGCCCTTTTGTGGAACCTGGCGTCTCTCGCGGTCCTGGCGATGGGCAGCCAGGGAACCGACCCCGAACGAGCCCTTGCGGCCTTCGGTTTCTCCGTCCTGAGTGTGTTGCCGGCGGTTCTCCTGCATCTCTGCCTTCTCGACCGGTTTCCAGTCCTGGTTCGCGCAGGCTATGGCCTCAGCGCCGTGGCCGTTGCGGCGCACGTATTGGAACTGGTGCAGAGCGCCGCTTTGTACCATCGGCTTGGCCTTTCGATCATCACGGTTGGATTCGGCACTCTCACCGCTCTCGCGGTCTTTCGGGTCATGTGGTTCGACGAAGGCAATCCGCGGTTTCTGACGTCCCGGATCCTCGCTGCGATGTCCCTGTTTTTCTTCGCCATGTCCTTCGTGCATTTCGGTGAAGGGCATACTTACCAGGCATGGTCCTCGGAACTGGCGGTGCATCATGCCGGCATTCCCCTGGCCCTGTTCGTTCTCCTACAGGATTTCCGTTTTGTCCTATTGGACGCGTTTATCCGGTTCCTGGCGAATGGACTTCTGGCGGCCCTGTTCGGCGTGGCGCTCGCCGGAATTCTGCCGGGCATGACCTTTGCGGCTCAGGCAGTGACCTCCGCCTTGCTCGTGGGGGGATTTGCCGTGACGAGAGAATTCGTCCAAAAGCTTTTGACGCGAATTGTCTTCCGGCGGCCCGATCACGACGCGATGGAAAGGGCGCTCCAGGCCATGCGGTCGCAATTCGGCGGCGAGGCGGAGTACCTGAGACGATCGTTTGAGGAAATCGCCGCTCTGATGAAGGCCCGCTGGATCGACCTGGCCTCCGGCGCGGTCCGGTCCCAGGAACTCATGTTTCCAACGCTGGCCGGGGTCCTGCCTGAGTTTCGAGACAGGCGCCACTACGACATCAGGGTAGTTGTTCCGATCCGCCTCTCGCACGGAGACGTCCGTTACGCGTTTCTCGGCGAACGCCGCGGAGGCCAGCCCTATCTCAGCGAGGACCTCGCCGTGCTCGCCCGCCTGGCGGGTTTCGTCAGCGAGCAGGTGGAGCGGATGCGCGAGGCCGAGGTGCAGAAGCTGGTCTCTCAAGCAGAACTGCGAGCGCTGCAATCGCAGATCCACCCGCACTTTCTCTTCAACGCCCTCAACACGTTGTACGGAGTGATCCCACGCGAGGCCGCCGGGGCCAGGAAGTTGCTGCTGAATCTGGCCGACATCTTTCGCTACTTCCTGCAGTCCGACAAAGCCTTTGTCCCCTTAGAGGAGGAGATGCGGATCGTGGAAGCGTATCTCGCGATCGAAAAGGCGCGGCTCGGAGAGAAGTTGCACACCGAGATCGCTGTGGACCGCGCGGCTCTGCGCGAACCGATTCCCGTTCTCTCGATACAGCCGATCGTTGAAAACGCGGTCAAGCACGGCGCGGCGGCCCGGCCCGAGGGCGGCAGCGTGCGCCTGGAGGTCACGCGTGAAGAGCGTGGGCTTCGCGTTTCGGTGACGGACACCGGTCCGGGCTTCGCGAAGGCGCCCACGCCGGGATCGCGCACAGGTGTCGGCCTGGAAAACGTTTCGCGCCGTCTCCATCTCTGTTATGGCCCGGTAGCGGAGGTTTCGGTCGACTCCGATTCCAGCGGCAGCCGCGTGAGTTTCTTCGCACCTCGGGAGAAAGCTGCGCCGGTCCCGGTGTGATTCCGCGCCCGGAGGACCGGGCCGGTCACTGTGGCAGTTTGCCCGTTCACCGGCGGAAACCTCCCGCTGGTTCATCGGTCGGGTGGCGCCGTGCCGGGCGCGTGCTACACATGAAGATCGAACGCCATGACAGCCGGCTATCTCAGGACACTGCTGGTCGATGATGAGCCGATTGCGCGGCAGGTCTTGCGCGAAGAACTGCAGGACGTGCCGGACGTCGAAGTCGTCGGCGAGGCCGAAAATGGCGAACAGGCGCTCGAGCGCATCAGCGCCCTGACTCCCGATCTGCTGTTTCTCGACCTGCAAATGCCGGGTATGGACGGCTTCGAAGTGGTGCGCAACCTGACCGGCGCGAACCCGCCTTGTGTCGTGATCGTCACGGCGTTCGATCAGCACGCGATTCAGGCGTTCGAGGCGGGCGCCATCGACTACCTGCTCAAACCGGTAGGGCAGGAGCGTCTCCTCAAGTGCGTGGAACGGGTCCGTCACCTTCGCAAGAGCTCTCTCGCCGTGGCCGAGAGCGTGGCCAAACTGCAGGATGTCGCCCAGCAATCGCCGTTCACGCGGCCTCGCAAGATCGTGGGCAAGCTGGGCGATGAATATCATTTGTTGGACAGCAGCCAGGTGCTCGCGTTCCAGGCCGAGAGCGAACTGGTGTGGATCGTCACCCGGAAACAGCGCTATCTCGCCACACAATCGCTCAAAACGATCCACGAAAAGCTGGGCAACCTGAATTTCGCGAGAGTCCATCGAAACGCACTGGTCAACCTCGACCAGGTGGCCAAGATGGCGCCCCTGAGCAGCCAACGGTGGTTGTTGACGCTGGCCAACCAACAGGAGTTCATCGTCAGCAAGCGCCAGGCCCGCTCGGTACAAAAGCTACTGAGCTGGTAGCGTCCCCGCCTGCCCGCTCACCCGGATAATCCGCCCGCTGGCTGCCGCTATCCGCCCGGCTGCGCGTCGTCTCTAGGTGAAGCTGGCACCGCGAGTCACACTTGGTGCGAGATGAGACTCAGGTACTCCGTTTGGATAACTGCCGCCCTTTGCCTGGGGGCCCGCGTCCCGGTCTGTTCGGCGCAGTCGACAGGTACGATCAAAGGCGCCGTCACATTAGATACGTCCGGCGAACCCATGCATGCCGCTCTAGTGATTCTGTCGCCGCTCGGCAAACGCATCCATGCGGGCGATGATGGCGGGTATGAGTTCCGCGATCTGCCCGCGGGTTCATACGAAGTGATCGCTCGGGCGGTTGGCCTGTCGGACGAACGGCGCAGGATTCAGTTGGCGGCCGGAGCCGTCGAGACGGTGGACTTCCGCTTGCGTCTGGCCCCGGTCCACCAGTCCTTTACCGTGACCGCGACAGGAAGGGAAGAAGCGACGATTGGAGTGCTACAGGCGGTCGCGGCTCTCGACCCGACCACGCTGCCCCTGCACAGCGCCGGGTCACTGGGAGAAGTTCTGGAAGGCGAAACGGGAGTCGCCAAGCGCAGCTTCGGGCCGGGTTCGGCGCGCCCCGTGATCCGTGGGTTCGACGGCAACCGTGTCCTGATCATGGAAGACGGAATCAATACCGGCAGCCTTTCTTATCAATCGGGCGATCACGGTGAACCGATTGACGTGAATAAACTGGAGAAGCTCGAGGTGGTGCGCGGCCCGGCAACGCTGCTGTATGGGTCAAGCGCCATCGGCGGCGTCGTGAACGCGGTCACGCGCCACGACGCCCACGAGCATACGTTTCCGGGCGCGCGCGGCTTTCTTACCGGCGTGGCTGGCTCGAATAACGGACTCGGCGGAGGGACAGGGGGATTTGAGTTCGGCACCAAAACCTGGGAGTTTTGGGCCTCGGGGGGCGGTCAACGCTCCGCGGACTACGAAACCCCACTCGGGACCATTCGGAATTCGCAAACCAGGATGACCCAGACCGACGGCGGCCTCGGCCGCTACGGAGACAAGGGCTTCTTCAGCTTCAACTATGGGTTTACCGATTCTCATTACGGGATTCCGTTCGATCCGGCCGAAGAGGATCCCGAGGTGCCCATCCTCAAAATGCGGCGGCACAACATTCGATTCAACACCGGGCTGAAGAACGTGGGCGCTTTCGAGAGTATTCAGGCTCGCTTGAACTACTCCGACTACACTCACGCGGAAACCATCGAGGACGTGCCCGAAACCAGCTTCTTCAATAAGCAGTTTACGTATCGAACTGTGTTCGATCAGAAGAAGCGCGGCCGTCTGGGCGGCAGCTTCGGCTTTTCGGGACAGTACCGGGATTACGAGACCATCGGGGAGGAGTCGCTGGCGCCACCCACGACACAGAAAGAGTTCTCTGTGTTCGCCGTGGAAACGCTCGATTTCGAGTCAACCCGGCTTCAAGTGGGCGCACGTGTGGAAAACAACCGGTACACGCCAACGGGCTTGCGCGACCGGTCGTTCACGGGTTTTTCCGGATCGGCCGGCCTGACGCAGCGGCTCTGGCAGGACGGAGCCTTCGTTGTCAACTACTCTCACTCTTATCGGGCGCCCACGCTCGAGGAGTTGTACAACAATGGCCCGCACCCGGGCAATCTGACCTTCGAGATTGGCAACCCGGACCTGACGAGGGAGCGAAACGACGGAATTGATGTCTCGCTCCGTCATCAGGCGTCGCGCGTTCGCGGTGAGCTGAACTTCTTCTATTACCGCATTCACGATTTTGTTTACCTGGCTCCTACGGGCAATATCGAGGATGGTCTGACCGAAGCCGAGTACTTCCAGGCAGACAGCCGCTTCATCGGCGGCGAGGCTCGGTTGAGCCTCTCCGTCCACCCGAACTTCTGGGTCAACCTGGGCGCGGACACGGTGAACGCACGCCTGACGGCGTCGAAGACCTTCCTGCCCCGGATTCCTCCGGTTCGCGGTCGCGTTGGGTTCGATGCCCGCTACAAAGGCCTGAGCGTACGGCCCGAACTGGTGCTGTCCGCGGCGCAGAACAAGATCTTCCCCACCGAGACGCCGACGGCCGGATTCGCCGTCGCGAATCTCATCGGCTCGTACACGGTCGCCCGGTCACACCAACTGCACATATTCTCGGGTGAGTTGTTTAACGCCGGCGACCGGTTGTACCGCAATCACCTCTCCTTCATCAAGGAGTTCGCCCCGGAGATCGGCCGCGGCGTGCGGTTTGGTTACACGATCCAGTTCTTCTAGACATTCCCTTCAACGCACACCGCTCGGCCATGAAGCGGAAGGGCCATCAATCGGAACGCAGGCGGGAGATGAGGGCCTTCCGCCTGATCGTCCTGGTGACGATGGCTCCGGCTCTGGTGGCGATTCTGCTGGTGCGCTGGAGCGGCCACCCCGACCTATACGATGCGCTGCCGTCCCCGGTCGCGCCCGGCGCCACGCCGATCAATTGGCGAACCCTCGAAGAACTTCTCACCGCAAACGGAGGCCCGGCGGCGGCGAGGCCCGACCTGTTCGCGTCGGAAGTGCACGTGAGGGGATACATGATTCCCGCCGGCCGGACGCAGAAACAGGGCAGGGCAGTCAACCGGTTCCTGCTGATCCCGGATGCAGGCAACTGGCCTCACGGCCCGCACCTCGATCCCGGCGAATTGATGCACGTCCGTTTGAAGGCCGGGGCCACCACGCCGCTTCTGGAGAACAAATCGATCGCCGTCCACGGAAAACTGGTCGTCCAACCGGCGGAAGTGGCGGCCAGGCACGTCGTCTATCATCTGGTCGAGTCGGCCATTTGCCCCTGAGGAGATCCAAGGTCAAAAAGCCAATTTCAGCCCCAACTGAATCTGGCGGGGATTGCTGCCGGCGTACCGGTCACTTTTCCGAGCCGGGCATCGCTGAGCACGGCGACCGGCGGACCGAGGATTGCCCGATTGAAGACGTTGAAGAAGTTCGCTTCGAACCCGAGGTGCATTCCCTCCCGAATCGGGATCTTCTTGATCAACGACAGGTCGTAGTAACGAACGCCGGGCCCGAAGAGGGCGTTGCGGCGCGTCGCGGCGAACGGATCGGTGACGTTGACCGGGTTCCCCAGCCGCTGGTCCGCCTCGACCTTGGGCAGCCAGAACTGGGTCTTGTCGAAGCGCCCGCTGGAGTAGAGGTCTTCGATCGTTCCCTGCCGCAGAGCCGGCCTCGGGCTGGTGGTAATGCCGACATCCGCATAGTCCACTCCCGAAGAAAGGTAGACCGGCAGCGCGGTCCGGAGTTGCGCCACGCCGGCCAGTGAGAAGCCGCCCAGGATGCCATTCAGCAGGGGAGACAGATTGGCTCCGAATCTTCGGCCACGGCCCACCGGAACCTCCACGATGTGACTGATCGCGAGATTGTGGCGGATGTCGAAATCCGAATTGCCGCGCTCGGCGAGAAGGGGACGCGGCGCCCAACCCTGCGCATCCCCTTGAAATCCAGCGGCGGGCGATCCCTTGAGATTGATGAGCGACGGGAACTGCGCCAGTCCGGGAGCCAGGTTGCGAACCGAGTTGTCCCCGACATCCTGCGAGTAGGTGTCCACGGAATTGCCATAAGTGTAGGACACGGTGAAGTCGATCCCTCTCGAAAACCGGTGCCGGGCGAACATCTGCAACGAGTGATAAACGGAGTCCGCGCTGTTGTTGGTATAGCGGTAGCGGGCAAAGCGCTGGTCCGGGCGCGCGGGTTGGGGTACGCTGCCAAGTCCATTGGGCTCGGTCCAGTTGTACAGCCCCGTGGCGCGAAGTCCGGCATAGACGACCGTCACGCTGGTTTGAGCGGTGACTTTCCGTTCGAAGGCGGCGCTGAAGCGGTGCGTGGTGGGGCTTCGGAGGCCGGGGTCGACAAAGCGCTGTTGCGGGGGAGTATTGGTAAACAAAGGGATCTGCGCGCGCGGAGGAAAGGGCAGCGACGTCAGCAGGCTCGAGTGCGCATAGGGTGAATTCAACACGCCGAAGTCGAACAGGCGCTGGAAGAAGCGATCCGTATAGACACCCCAGGCCGCCCGCACGACGTTATCCCCCGCCCCGCGAATGTTCCACGCCACGCCCACGCGAGGCTGCCAGTTGTTGAGATCCGAGTTGAACAGAGGACGGTTTGACGAGACGTTCAGTACCTGATTGGCGAGCGGCCCGAATTGAAACGCGCTTTTCCCGGGGACAGGGTTGCCGCTGCCATCCACGGCGTAGAGGTTGCCCATGTAGTTGCCCACCACCGAATAAGCGCCGGCGGGACTGTAGCGGAGGCCGGCATTGATGGTCACGCTCGACCGCAACCGGAAGTCGGCCTGCGTGAAGTACTCTTGTTCGGTGGCGCGCCACCCGCGTTGCGGCGTTGGCGGTCCGCCGTTTACGCCGTAGAGGGTGGTATTGAGTTCGGTGACGATCGATTCCGGTTGGCCCGGATCGGCGCCCAGGTAGCCATTGCGCCCCACCAATCCGGTGAATTGCATGAACGAGGCGTTGCTCACCAGCACGTTGTTGATCAGGAGTCTGCGGATGTCCAGCCCTGACCGCAACGACAGCCGTCCTCGGGTCCAGGTGTGCATCAGCGATCCCTGCGGAACGGTCTGTGCGTCGAGCAACCCGGTCGATCGGGGAATCACCATCGGGCTCAGAGAGGTTCCATTGGCTCGGATCTGGAGTCCGAGCTGTGCGTCGACTCCGAAGTCGACCAGCGACTGCGCCAGCGGATCGCGCGGAGCGTCGGCGATGCGGGATCGAAGCAAGCTCCCGCGGCCTTCCAGGGTCTGCGATGGCCCCAAGAGATACACAAACTGCGCCGCGCCGGACTGCCAACGGCGGCGGCTGTCCTCCACCACGCCGGCGACCGCCCGTTGATTGACGCTGGCGAACGGCTGGGCGAACGCATAGCGGGCATTGATGGAAAGCTTGCCGGTCACCTGATGGTCCGTGCGGATGAGAAACGACTCCTGCGAGACATCGCGCTTGTTGGTGGTGGATAACAGCACCGACCCAGCCTCTCCGTCGGCGGGGTTACCGTTGAACAGCGCCGCCGGGAATCCGGCCGCGATGGCGGCGTTGCGGTCCGCCGCCGGCAAGGCGCTGAACGCCCCCGCCGGATTTCCCGTGGCGGGCACCACGCCTCCGTCGATGTAAAACAGCCGGAACAGCGCGCCCATCTGGCCGGGGATCAGCCGGATCAGATCGGCGTTCGGTACCGTGGCCGACGCGGTCTGCTCCAGCCTTTGCCGAAAGCCCTCATAGCTGCCGAAAAAGAAGTGCTTGTTCTTTGCGATGGGTCCGCCCACGGTCGCGCCGAACAGGTTCTGCTTGAACGGCGGCGCCACGCTGCGCCGGGAACCATCACTGGCAAAGAACGGGCCGTAGTTGAAGAAATCACGCGCATCGAGTTTGTTGTTGCGCAGGTAGTGATACAGAGAACCGTGCAGTTGATTCGAACCGGACTTGGTGAGGATGTTCACCTGGCCGCCCGAGCCGCGCCCGAAACTGGCGTCGGCGCTGGAGGTGACGATGCTGAACTCCTGAATGGCCTCGGTGGAGATCAGGTTCGGAGAAGCTCCGCTGAACTCGGC
>JBJXGR010000183.1:0-31669 GCA_046160045.1 Bryobacteraceae bacterium | reverse complement strand
CCGATCTCGACAAACCACGTCGCCCGGCGCCACTCTGGGGAACGCAACCCCACGGCCAAAGTCCATGGGGCAGAGCCACCGCGCAGAGCCTCATGGCGCGATTCGAAATGAATAGAGTCCTGCCTTCTTCATCTGGAAGCGCAGATACACCGCGCGTCCTTTGAGGGCGCTGAGGTCCGACTTACCCTTCCACGAGACGGTGTGAGCCAACGCGTCCTTCCGGATGTTGTCGCAATCCTCCAGCGTGAACCCAGGGACCCGCTTCTCCCAGCGCGTCTCCCGGGTCTGATAGTCCGGCGGCTCCAGGATCTCCACGCGAATGCCCCAGTCCGGCTGCGTGTACGGCGCCAGGTTCGAAATGCAGTTGATTTCCAACCGGCTGCCCTCGAGCCGGAACTGCCTCGTGACCAGATATCCGGTCAGGCTATCGGCCCATTGCCCGACAAACCGGTCTTTTCGCAACCGGCATACCGCGACACTGGTTTCGGTCGCCACCGGTTCGGACTGGCCCTTGGGAGAGGCGTAATAGTAGATTAAGAGATCGTCGCCCACTTCGAGCGGCGGGCTCGTGCCCGGCTCCACCTGCCCGTGGTCGTAGCTGCCTTCCGCTCCCCGCGGGATGAACGGCGTCCGGTCCCACGTTCGCTCCCAGTGCAACCCGTCCCGGCTCACGGCAAGGTGCGTCTCGGTCTCGCTTCGCCCGGCTTCCTGGAACATCTGCGCGTGCAGCGCGAAAAAGACCCCATACCGCCGGAATACGTACAGATTGTCGTAGTCCGGCTGATCGCGTTCGTCGGGATAAAGGATGGTTCGCGGTTCGCTCCAGGTCTTCAGGTCAGGACTGGTGGCCACGGCCAAGCGCCGCCCGGTGTGCCGCTCACCCTCGGGGATCCTCCGGGATTCCCCTTGCGGTCGAATCGAGGGCCGCAGATACAGATACCAGAGTTGCCGCTCCGGAATCCACACCAGATGGTTCGGGAAGTCGCTGTGGAACCGGAACAATGGCTCTTCCACGATGTCCCAGTGCAAACCGTCCGCCGAATAGGCGAGGTCAATCTGCCCCCAGTGGATATAGACCATGAGGAAGCGGCGCTTGGGATCCGACTGATCGGGATTCAGCAAGACCTGCGCGCCCGCCGCGCGCGTGCCCTTTCTCCCCGCGGTGACGATGTTGGTCCGCTGGTGTTTCCGAAAAGGGAAGCCCTGCAGCATGGGCTTGGTCCAGTTGAAAGCGTCGTCGCTTTCCGCGTAGCCGACGTAGTATGCGGGCCCCAGATGCCTGGCGTAGTAGTTCGAGAGGCTGAAGCACTGGTACCACATCCGATACTTGTCGGCTTTGTCGTCGTACAGTACACAGGGATAGGCGCCCACGTGGTCTTCCCAGGGCTTGTCCTGCGCGATCACGGGATTCCGCAGGTGCTTGGCGACCTGCCCCAGGCGGCGCGTCAGCTTCCAGCGGTCTTCCACCAGGTAATCATCGGCCAGCAACTGCACGCCGGCGCCGATACGAAGCGGTTCCCCGCGAAAGTACCCGAAGGGAACCACCCCGCGATCCCTCTCCTGCGCCGTCGTTTGCGCCATCAGGACAGGCGCGCAGGCCGCCCCTAGAAATTCACGCCGAAGCAGTTTGCTGTCGCTGTTCATCGATGTCGTCCTCACAAAAACGGGCTGGCGCCTTGATCACCAACCCTGGGGTGTCTTTTCGCCAATCCTAGCGGGCCTCGAAGCGGTACGTCGACTTCGCCAGATTGTAGGCCAGGTCAACGATCATCTCCCCCGCCTCTTCCTGTTCGACAATGTGGCGGGTGACCAGATCGGCGAGATAGCAGGCATCGACGCGGCGGGAGAGGTCGTGACGGGCGGGAATAGACAAGAAGGCGCGGGTGTCGTCGTTGAAACCGGCGGTATTGTAAAGGCCGGCGGTTTCGGTCACGGCGCGGCGATATCGAAGCATGCCCTCGATGCTGTCGAAGAACCACCAGGGCGGTCCCAGCCGCAAAGCGGGATAGTGTCCGGCCAGCGGAGCGAGTTCGCGCGAGTAGGTCGACTCGTCGAGGGTGAAGAGCACGATCCGCAGCCCAGCCTCATTGCCGTACTTGTTGAGCAGTGGCGTCAGGTTGCGGGTGTACTCGGAAGCCTGCGGAATGTCACAGCCTTTGTCCGGTCCGAAGCGGTCGTAGATCCACTGATTGTGATTGCGGTACGAGCCGGGATGGATCTGCATCACGAGTCCGTCGTCCGCGCTCATGCGGGCGAATTCCATCAGCATGTGCCCGGTGAAGCGGATGGAATCTTCTTCGCTCGCCGTACCCGCCAGCGCCACAGCGAAGAGGGACTCCGCTTCTTCCGGCGAAAGCTCTCCGGTGAACATCGAGACGACGGCGTGGTCGGTGGCGGTAGCGCCCATCTGTTTGAAGAACGAACGGCGCTGCTCGATGGCCCGGATATAGGTGCGGTAGTCGTTGACCTCGATGCCGCTCGAATCGCCCAGCCGTTCGATCTCGACGCGCCAGCGCGGATGGAGAATGTTTACCACGCCGTCTGGCCGGAAGGTCGGAAGAATGCGGCCGTTCCAGCCCGAATCGCGAATCTCCTGGTGATACTCGAGCGAGTCGGTCGCCGCGTCCGTCGTGCACAGAACTTCGATGTTGAAGCGGTCAAACAACGCGCGAGGCAGAAACTCGGGTTGGCCGAGTTTCGCCGAGATGGCGTCGTAGATGCGCATCGCCGACCGGCTGTTCAGGGGTTCGGTGACGCCGAAGACGGTCTCGAATTCATGTTTCAGCCAGTTGCTGGTCGGGGTCCCGCGGAACAGGTAATAATGATCGGCGAACAGTTGCCAGATTTTTCGCGAGTCCGTCTCGACGGGGGCGCCATCGACGCGCGGGATGCCGAGGCTTTCGAGCGGAATACCCTGCGAATAGAGCATCCGGAAGATGTAGTGATCCGGAATGACGATCAGGGTGGCCGGGTCCGGAAAGGGCGTATTTTCGGCCAGGATCCGCGGGTCGACATGCCCGTGAGGGCAAACCAGCGGCAAGGCGGAGACCTTCTGATAAAGAGAGCGCGCGACGTTGCGCGCAACAGGGTTGATGTCAAAATAGCGGTCGGGGTCGAGCGGCACGCTTCGATTGTAAAACGTAGGGGATGGCGCCTGTCTGCTATAGAATCACGGAGCATCTGGTGGGCGGCCACAGCTGGCGCGCCTCACCGATGACGTTCATGGCGGGGGGCAAGCAGTACATCGCGGTGGCGGCGGGACCGAACATCCTCTGCTTCGGCCTGCCGTAGGCCGCCGGGCAGGCTTTGCCTTCGACCGTCGCGTTCATCACCGCGGCCGGAAGCCTTCCCTGGCGGTCAGGCCTCGGTTAAGCCATCTATGTAGCGGCTTGAACGCGGCGCCCTAGACCATGAACATGCCGCCGTTGATCTCGATCGTCTGCCCGTGAATGTAGCGCGCAGCGTGCGAGCAGAGGAACAGAATCGTGTCGGCCACTTCCTCGTTGGTGCCGAGCGTGCCGGCGGGGGTCTGCCGGACGGCGGCATCCAGCATTTCCCGCGTGGAAAAGGTCTCATGGAAATGATTCTCCACCGTGCCGGGGGAGACGGCGTTGACGCGAATGCCCTTCGGAGCCAGTTCCTTCGCCAACCCTTTAGTGATGGCGGACACCATCGCTTTCGCGCCCGCGTAGATCGTGGCGCCCGGTCCGCCTCCGTTGCGGGCCGCGATGGAGCTGACGTTGATGATGACGCCGGAACCGCGGTCCGCCATCCCGGAGGCGACGGCCTGGGTGAGAAACCAGACGCTCTTGACGTTGAGGTTCATCACCTGCTCGTAGAGATCGTCAGTGAACTCGTGAAGCCTGGCGCGAGCGATGAGGGAACCGGCATTGTTGACCAGGATGTCAACGCCTTCGCCCGTTTCGCGATACTGGCGGATCAGCGACTGGATGCCTTCGTTCGCCGCCAGATCGGCCTGAAGGATCTCGGCCCGGCATCCTTCGGCGCGAACAGCGCCGGCAGTGGCCTCCGCGCCCTCGCGATGGCCGCCGTAGTGCAGCAGCATTCGCCTGACTCCGGCCCTCGCCAGGGTGACGGCAGCGGCGGCCCCGATGCCGCGCGATGCGCCGGTGATGAATGCGCTTTTTCCGGACAGTTCGTTGGACATGAAGACAAGCAGTATAACGCGCCGCGCCAGCGAGCGACGAATTCTGATGCGCCCGGCAGAGGATGAAGGATGTTTGTGTTTCCGGCCGATCCGAATCCGCCGGAGGCTGGCGAGAATGCGATAGACTAACGGGCCGACGACCTTATGACCACGCGACGCACGTTTCTTTCCACCCTGGCCGCGCCTGCGGTCGTGCGGGCCCAACCGGCCCTGCGTCACCTTACCGTCTTCCGCGACCGGAACCGCTATGTTCTCGGGCCGTCCGTTCGCGTGAACCGCGAGGGCGAGTGGCTGGTGGCGTTCAATCTGGGCGTGATGCGCGAGGCGGGGAAGTATTCGCCAAGAAACTACATGCATCCGCCGCACGACCCGGAATACCGCAACGTGATCACCCGGTCGCGCGACCGCGGAGAAACCTGGGACGCCGTCCGAGTCTTCCCGGGTTATGAATGGAGCGGCGTGGAGAACCCCGGCCTCACGCTGCTCGCCAACGGGGATCTCCTGGCCAGCGTCTACCAGCGCAAATTCTATCCCCTCGAATCCGGACTGAACATGAAGGGCCTGCTGGGTGTTGTGCGGAAGGACCCCTATCCGTGGATCGTGGCGCACGGCGGAACGCACGTACACCGTTCCCGCGATGGGGGCCGGACGTGGGGCGAATCCGTGGAGGTGTCGACCAAGCCGTACATCAGCGGCTACAGTCCGCGAGGCCCCGTCGAACTTTCGAACGGCAAGGTCCTGCTGCCGCTGGCCGCCGCGGATCCGTTTTACCTGGAGTACTTCCGCGAGCGGAAGCTCGAAGGGCCTCCGATGGGCAACGAGTTCGACGCGGCCGGCCGGATTCAACCTGGGCGTAGCGCGGCGTTTGTCTCGATCTCGCGCGACGGAGGGCGGACGTGGAAGGAGACCCGCGAGATTGCCCGCGACCCGGACGTCGACTTCTACGAGACGGCGCTGGTCCGCCTGGCGAGCGGACGACTCGTCTCGCACATGCGCACCGGGACCAGGGGCGGCTTCCATCTTTACCAGGTGACGTCCGACGACCACGGTGAGACGTGGTCGAAGCCCTGGAAAACACCAATCTGGGGGTTTCCGGCGGATCTCGTCCAATTGCGCGACGGCCGCCTGCTGACGGTGTACGGCCATCGCCGGCAACCGTTCGGGATTCGTGCCTGCATCAGCCGGGACGAAGGCCGGACGTGGGACATCGACCGCGAGATCATTCTCCGCGACGACCTGCACAGTTCGAACCTCGGCTATCCGACGGCGATTGCGCTCGAAGACGGCAGCGTGTTCACGGTGTATTGGGGAGAAGACGCCGAGTTTGTGACCACGATCCAGGCGACCTACTTCCGCCCGTGAGGCGGCCGCTCTCGAACAGCGAGGCGCGGGGCGTAATCTTCGAGATGGGGGGGTATACTTCAGCCGGATCGATAGGGCCGAGAAGCGCCAATCCTCCGGTCCATCCGCGATTGCCTTCCGGGCCGTAAGGCAGACGCAATGAGGGTCTTTTCAACTGGGAACTCCCGTTCGGCAAAGGACGCAGCTTCCTGAACGCTACCGATACCCTAGCTGTAGCTATAGCTAACCTAGAGTTGTCTCTCGGGGGACGGCGTCTGTAAGGGTGCCGCCCCAACCTCCCTGAGTTTCGGGTTCGCCCATTGCTTCGTTAGGCCGTGCGGACGGGCTACAATAGCGGGTGTGAAGACGATCCCGACTCCGAGGTCGAAGAGTCAGAAACCCAAAGATGACCCCTATTACCCAGCGGCCGTAGTGCGCGCCAAAGAGGCGGCACAGCGGCTGCAGGAGGCGGGGCTCATCGATGCCGAAGGCCGCCGGATCCGGAAAGATCTACCTCCTGACATGCAGGAAGGCGTGGACCGCGACTTCGGCGGCTGATGCCTCCCAAGATGATCGTTGTCGCCGGACCACCCGGGAGCGGCAAGTCGTCAATTTTTCCCCTGTCGAATTTCGGAGTCGCCTGGTTCAACGCTGACGACCGTGCCGCTGAACTAAACGGCGGTTCTTATGTTGGCATCTCCAGGCACACGCGAGAGATCGTGAACCGTCAGTTCGAGGAATTCGTCTTCGTTTGCGTTGAGAGACGGACAAGCTTTGCTATCGAGACGACACTCCGCAGCGCGATGACTTTCGAACAGGCGAGATTGGCGAAGTCGGCAGGATTCACAACCGAGATGCGTTACCTAGCTTTGCACGACGTTTCAATGTGCATAGAGCGGGTCAAGGTACGGGCCGATGCCGGGGGCCACAGCGCTTCCGAGAAGACACTTCGAGAAACCTATAAGCTCAGTATTGCGAATCTCCGGCGGGCCATCGCCGAGATGGATGATCTCTGGGTGTATGACAACTCATCGGTTGGCGGGCCACCCCGGCTGGTCTTGGAGAGTGAGAAAGGCACGGTTCGCTTTCAGGCAGACGATCCGCCCGACTGGCTCACGAGGGCAGTTCTGTTGTCGTGAAGTAGGGCACACTGCCTGGGTTACACGTGGAGCAAATCGAGCTGAACGTGAGCCCGTCAGACAGCCGATGTCGGCAAGGGTTGGCGCTTCGACGAAGACCTTGCGGATCTGTTGCTTTCCGAACGCTGTCGGAAAGAACTGCCAGATGAGTCCGGACGCATCCTTGTAGGTGAGGCGCCGGTAGACTAAGGACTCGTGGCCAGAATCGCGGTCAAGATTACGCCCAGAGCGCACCGGTCGGAAATCGCCGGCCGGGAGGGAGACGTTTACAAGCTCAAGGTCACCTCTCCGCCGGTGGAAGGCCAGGCTAACGACGCATGCGTGCGCCTTCTCGCCGACGCACTCGATGTGGCGCCGTCGTCGATTCGCATTGTGTCAGGAAGAACCAGCCGGTCCAAAATCATTGAGGTGGACGGCCTCGAGCGGGAGGAGATCGAGCGTAGATTGTCGGGATCGCTCTGAGGGGCAAGGTCATCGAGACACGCAGGCAAGAAACCGGTCCAGTTCCTCCCGCGAGGGAATTGCCGACCGGCCATCCAGCGCGCGGCACGACAGGGCGGCCGCGGCGTTGGCGAAGTGCAAGGCTTCCGGCAGTTCCCGTTCGAGCATGCCGGCAAGAAGAGCGCCGTGGAAGACATCGCCGGCGCCCAGGGTGCTCACCATGGGTTCGGCCGCGACCGCCGCGACCGCGTCGACTCGAATCCCTTCAGGGCTGGAGGAATCGCGAGTCGCCGCCGCGCTCCCGCCGGCGCCCCGAGTGACAACGATGGTCGACGGTCCGCAGTCCAACGCCGCCTCGATCAGATTGGATAATGAGTCGTCGCCGAAGACCCGGCGGAGTGCGGTTTCGGTGGGAACATACAGCGTGACCGCCGACAGATTCAATGCCGGGATGGGATTGCCGCCATCGAGAGAGACAGGAGTTTGCACTCCAGCCTTCCGCAGGGCGGCCAACACAAGGTATCCGGCCTGATCGAGATGAATCCAGGAGGCGTTGGCGCAGGCTTCGAGTGCCTCGGCAGTCAACTCCGGCGGGCCGCAGGAGCCTGGGAACGTCACGATCGACCGCTGTGCAGTCGGGCGATGGACCACGATCACGCTGGATGGGGAGCGCGCGCCGGCGATGCGGCCCATGAGTGAGGTCTCCACGCCTTCGCAGGTGAGATCGTTGGCGATGCGGCGGCCGAGTTCATCCTCACCGACGTTGCCGATGAAACTTACCGGAACGCCGAGGCGGGCAAGCGCGACCGCCGCCGTCGCAGCGGGTCCACCTCCGGCCTCGACGAGATCGTCAGCGAGGACTCGCCCGTCGGGCCCGGGCAGGTCGCGGGCCGCCGCGATATAGTCCTGAGTCGCCACGCCGATACAGACGACCCTTGAGCGATGCGGCGGGCGTGTCATATGATGAGGCTTCTCGTAAAGAACCCGGTTCTTTCCCAAGGTACTCCGAGATGAAGGCGATTCGCTTCCACGGCCCCGGCGATCTGCGGTTGGACGAAATGGCGATGCCCGCACCTGGCCCCCTCGATGTACGAGTCCGGCCGGCGGCCGTGGGCATCTGCGGTACCGATACCCACATACTGCGGGGCGAGTTTCCCGCCGCTCGGCCGGTAGTCCTCGGCCACGAGATTGCCGGCGTCGTCGAGGCGACCGGATCGTCGGTGAAGAGCATCCACGAAGGCGACCTGGTGACGATCGAACCTCACGTCTACTGCACCGAGTGCCGATATTGCCGTCTCGGCCTGGAGCACCTGTGCCTGGAAAAGCGGGCCTTCGGGGTGCACCTGAACGGAGGGTTGGAGGAGGCGGTGGTGGTGGTGCCGGCGCGCACGGCATACCGTTTACCGGCAGGCATCGACGCGCGGATCGGCTGCATGGCCGAACCGCTGGCATGTTGCGTTCACGGGATGGACCGGCTGTCGCCGCGCTCGGGGGCGCCGCTGCTGATCATGGGCGCAGGGCCTGCCGGCCTCATTCTGACGAGGCTGGCAGTGCTTGCGGGCGCGTCGCCCATTGTGGTGAGCGAGCCGAATCCCCAGCGACGCGTGGCGGCCATCGAATTCGGCGCGGATCATGCCGTCGACCCGAATTCGGAACACTGGCGCGAACAATTGCGGGATCTGACCGGAGGCCACGGCTTCGACGCGGTGATTGAAGCCGTGGGCTCGCCGGCAACCTTCGAATTGGCGGTTGAGTTGGCGGCCCGTGCCGGCAGAATCCTGGTGTTCGGCGTCGCGCCGATGGAGGCAACGGCGCGTGTCAGACCGTTCGACCTGTTCGTGCGCGAGATCACGATTATCGGCTCGGTGATCAATCCCTACACGCACGAGCGAGCGGTCCACCTGCTGCCACGGATGGGACTGGAGAAGTTGGCCGTGACGTCGTACCCGATCGACCGGTATCGCGAGGCGTTCGACGCGCAGGCTTCTATCGCGACAGCGACGAAGATCCAGATCCTTCCACAAGAGTAAGCGGCTCGTGATCGGAGCCGCGCGCGTGAGCAAGCGGTGGCGCTGCACTCGAGCCGGCATGGGCAGCCACCGCTCCCTTGCGGTCGCGGCTCAGACAAGTCGCGGCCCTGATGGTTCTGGGCCATGAATCGCGATCCCCGATTTTGAATCGCGGCCGAATCCTTACTTCTGGGGCCGGGAATGGCACTTCACGCATGCCCAGCGGCCAGGATCATCATAGCCGATGCTGCGATCCAGGCTTCGGGCGTCGACTGGAAAGCGCAGGCCCCGGCGAACTGCTCTGCGACGGAGCCTGATCGGAGGCCAATCAACGGACGGCCCAAACCAGTCCACGCGCCATCGCCGCGCTGGAGAACCTAGTCTGCCGACAGAAGAACACAAGGTCCCTCGGCCATCTTCTTCATCGCGCGGTCGCTGGTGACCAGAGTCAGCCCGCCAGTAATGGCGAAGGCTACGAGATAAGCGTCTGGCCAGTCTTTCGTCGAAAACTGGGCTTTCGACGTGAGAAGCCGGAGCTGCCGGTCCAGTTCTCCGGCGTCCGGTTCAGGATGATACACGACCCGTTCATCTCCGAGCAGCAAGTCATAAGCCCGCCAAGCCTGCACTTGTGTCTTCACGTCGGCGTTCATGACGGAAGGATTCGTGAGAAGCCGGAGAAAGCCAAGCTGCGTCAGGCGGCAAAAATAGACTCTACCAGAGTCGACCTGTTCGAACCATTTTCTTGCAACCTCGTGGAAGAGATGGCGCCGTGTCGTAAGAGACACCCACACGTTCACATCAGGGAAATAAGAGTTCATTGATCTGACGGTTGGTCAACGACAAGACACCAGGATCCTTCGAATCGAAGATAGGCAGCTTCACCCTTTTCTTGCGTGGCCGCGAGCGGCTGATCTCCGCTTCCACTCCGCGAAGAATCAACTCCTTGACGGTACAGCCACGTAACGCCGCTTGAGACTTGATGCGCTTGTATAGATCATCCGGGATGTCGACCGTGGTCCTCACAGCCATGAGTCTACCATATTTATGGTGGGCTGAACTCAGGGAAGTTCCCTCGCGGCGATGGCCTGCACGGCGAAGGAAGTAGCGATCAGGGGATCGTCTTCCTTGACCAGCGGTTCCGGATTGGCCCACGAACCGTCACCGCGTTGGAGATGGGAGAGCGGCGACTCGACTCCCAATGGCGCAACTGCGGCGGCGTGATAGTAGCGCAGACCCTCGTTCCAGTGTTCGGCGGGATCAAATCCGGGGACACCGGTTGGGCTCTGGTTCGAACCCAGCCAGCGAAGAGCATTCCCCGCCCGGAGGTCCGCCTCGGGCGAACGCAGGGTCCGCAGCGCCAGGATGCCATCGGCCGTCGCGGTGCCATAGCTGCGAAATCCTTTATCGTTCCGGCCTGCCTTGTTCGCGTCGTGAACGACGGTGGAGAAGAAGAACCCGCCGTCATGGTTCTGAAGACGCGACAGAAAGACCCGTGCCTTCTGAAACACTGGGTCGTGCGGCGGAGTGCCTGCGGCGGCGAAAGCCTCCAGGACACGCCGCGTCATGGAGATGTCGAGATGCCCGGCGTAGGGAGCATAGCGGCGCTCGCCGCCGACACCCCAGGCGCCATAGGCTGGATCCGCGGGCTGCCAGCCGTTTGATTCGGCATACTGCTGCAGGCGAAGATAGGAGAGCATCTGATGGGTCCATTCCTGCCAGCCGTCGGGTTTGGCGCGAACCGCGACTTCGACGGCCAGCGCGGTGGAGTAGTTGGGATAGTCGGCCGCGATGCGGTCGGCGAGGCCGACGGCGCCTTCGGCGTTGGTGTGGCGGCGGAGGAACTCGGCCGCGCATCGGAACACCGGGTCCGGGACCTCTGCGCCCGCATCCAGAAGAGCGTTAATCACCAGGCCGGTCAACGACTGGCCGGAGGCGAGCAGTCCGTACCGGCGGCTGCGCCATCCGCCGTCCTCGGACTGCTGGCGCAGCAGGTAGTCGACGCCCCGACGGAGCGGGTCCGTTCGAAGAGTCGCGCAGCCCGCCGCGCCAGCGACGGAGAGAAGAAACAATCGACGATTCATCTGGTTCTCCATGTGGCGCCGGGCGAGGTTGTTGGTCGCCCGGCGCTATACCGCCGCCACCGCTCCTAACGGTCGCGGCTCTGAAGAGAGTCGCGGTTCAGAAGAGATGTCCGCTCGCTTCCGCTCGCGGCTCTGAAGAGAGTCGCGGTTCTGAAGAAGAATGCGGCCCCACGGCCCTGCAACCCCACGGCTTACGCCGTGGGCTCGGTCGTGCGCGACTTTTTGACAGCCCCTGACGGTCGCGGCTTCAGAAAGAGGCTCACGACTGCGGAACCGGCGCACGATCCGCGTTCAACGTCAGAATCGCCGCGCCCGTGACGGCGACGCGGCCTGTGATGCAGTGATGCCCAACCCAGGTTCCGTCTTCATTCTGCAGGCGCACCAGCTTTGACTGGATCTGGCCGTTCCACTTCTGCCACTCCGGCCCACCGGCGCGCCGGAGGCTTTCGCTGATGTTGAGATACGAGAAGAACTCTTCGCCTCCCATTGAACCAAAGCCATTGACAAAGCGATCGTCGGCTAATGCGGAGGAGATCGCGCGGATCTCCTTGGCGTTGGTCTTCCGGTCTCTGTCGGTGCGGCTCAGTTGCTCGAGTTCCTGGGCCCTCTGGTAGAGCGGCACACCGGCCGCGGCGGGAGCCGCGCTCGCAATTCCACCCACCACTCCGCCGCGTACGCCGCCAGGGACGCCGCCCGCGACGCCACCGGAGGCTGCGACCCGGGCATTCTCGCGCGTGTAGTTATCCACCTTGGCCATCACTTTCTCTTCCACCTTTACGCCCTTGCGCCGCGCCGTGTCGAGACTCTGTGAGGCGATGGAGGTACCGACAATCGGCGCCCAGCCACCGGAGAGGTTCCAGCTTCCGTCCTGGAGTTGATTCGCCTCGATCTTGCGGACGCATTTCTCCAGGGCCTTGCGGACGCGGGCGTTCGCATCGGCCGCACCCATGGTCCCGTCAACTTCCGACAGAAGGCGGGAGGTGAGAAACGTGTCGATGAACGGTCCGAGCTTCCGCTGGATCTGCGTGCCTTGCACCGTGGTGACTGCCAATCCGTCAGCTGGACTGGCCTCCACGCTGCGAAGAATGAACTCGATCCCGCGGCGGATGTGAGCCTGATGCGGTCCCGAGGTGGGTTTGCTGCCGGCGCGAAGGAGCGCCGACACGGCGACGGCGGTGTTGGCGACGTCATTGGCCTGAGATTCGAGGCGTTCGCCCTGGCGGACGAAGACACGCGCCCCGCCGTCTTGTCCCCATCCCCCGTCGTTTCCCTGGACGGAGGCCAGCCATGCCGCGCCTCGCGCCACGGCGGCCGCGGACTGATTCCCGTTCGAGGCCGGCTCGCGCGCCGGTCCCGCCTGAAGCCACCCGATCGCGCCCGCACTGAGCGCGCACACACTGAGAGCCCATCGTTTCATTCGAAATCTCCTTGTTCCTCCGGCGCGCCGGTTAGAGGCATAGACGCCGCTTTCCCGGTGAAAGTGCCCGTGCCGTTCTTTGTCGATATGCCTCGCGCCCGAGGGTCCTTTCACAAAAAATTGCCTGATACACTTGAGGCGCATATGGCCATTGATCCTTCTTCTCTCCTCGATAGCGGCGATTCCTCGATCTACGCAGTTCGTTCGAAAGTTCCCGGTCCGCAGGGAGCGGTTCCCATCACGGCGGACATGTTGCTGCATCGCCCGTCAGGCGATCTGTTCGGCTGGAGCCAGAACGCGGGTATGGGCTGGGACCCGCGAAAACTGGGCGGCAAGGAGATCCTGATCCTGAGCACGCACGGCGGAGTCCGGGCCGAGGACGGGACGCCGATTGCCCTTGGCTATCACACGGGGCACTGGGAAGTCGGCCTGCTGATGAAGGCCGCGGCCGAGGAACTGGCCGCCCACGGGGCCGTCCCGTTCGGCGCCTATTGCACCGACCCCTGCGACGGCCGGACTCAGGGTACGACGGGCATGTATGACAGCCTGCCGTACCGCAATGACGCGGCGATCGTGTTCCGGCGGCTGATCCGGTCGCTGCCGACACGCAGCGGGGTGGTCGGCGTGGCGACGTGCGACAAGGGACTGCCGGCGATGATGCTGGCGCTGGCCGCGCAGCACAACCTGGCCACCATTCTGGTTCCGGGCGGAGTCACCCTGCTGGCGGAGGAGGGCGAAGATGCCGGCCGTGTCCAGAGCGTGGGTGCGCGGTACGCGCACAACCAGATCACCCTGGAGGATGCGGCGGAAGCCCTGTGCCGTGCGTGCGCCTCGCCCGGAGGAGGCTGCCAGTTCCTCGGCACGGCCGCGACGTCGCAGGTGGTCGCCGAGGCGTTAGGTTTCACGCTTCCGCACGCGGCCCTGGCGCCTTCGGGGCATCCCATCTGGCTGGATATGGCCCGGCGCTCGGCGCGCGCGGTACTGCACTTGGAGAAGCGAGGCATCACGACGAAGGACATCCTGACGCCGGAGGCCTTCCACAACGCCATGGTGACCCACGCGGCGTTTGGTGGGTCAACCAACCTGATCCTGCATCTGCCGGCGATTGCTTTCGCGGCCAAGGTGCCTCGGCCGACGGTGGATGACTGGATCCGGATCAACCGGCAGATCCCGCGGCTGGTGGATTGCCTGCCGAACGGGCCGAAGGGCCACCCGACGGTCCAGGTCTTCCTGGCGGGCGGCGTTCCGGAAGTGATGCTCCACTTGCGCCGGGCCGGGCTGATCGAGACGGGGGTGCTGACGGCTTCCGGCGAGACGCTGGGCGCGATGCTCGACTGGTGGGAGGCGTCGGAACGGCGGCAGGCGCTGCGGCAAGTGTTGCGCGAACGGGACGGCGTGGATCCCGACGATGTGATCTTCGATCCCTCGTCGGCGAGGTCCAAAGGATTGACGTCTACCGTGACGTTCCCCAAAGGCAATCTCGCTCCGGGCGGGTCCGTGATCAAGAGTACGGCCATTGATCCGTCCGTGGTGGACGCCGACGGTGTGTACCGAAAAGTCGGGCCGGCGCGGGTATTTCGCCGGGAAATCGACGCGATTGCCGCGATTAAAGGTACAGGCAAAGAACAACTCAAACCCGGCGATGTCCTGGTGCTGATGTGCCGCGGTCCGATGGGCTCGGGAATGGAAGAGATTTATCAGATCACCTCCGCACTCCGCCACCTGACGTTTGGAAAGCAGATTACCGTAATTACCGACGCGCGGTTCAGCGGGGTTTCGACAGGCGCCTGCATCGGCCACGTAACGCCCGAGGCGTTGGCCGGCGGGCCGATCGGGAAGGTCCGGGAAGGCGACCTGATTCAGGTAATGATCGATAGAAATAACCTTGACGGCACGGTGAACCTGGTCGGCGCAGACGGTCAGGTTCATGGCGTGGAGTGGGGGACCGCCGAACTTGCGTCACGTCCGCCGAACCCTGACTTGGCCGAGGACGAAGAACTGCCGGCGGACACGCGGCTGTGGGCTGCGCTGAGTCATGCGAGCGGAGGCACCTGGGGCGGTTGTGTCTACGACCCGGATCGAATTATCGAGTTACTCACCGCCGGAAGCCGAGCGTAGGGAGCACGCGCGCTCTTATTTCGCCGCGGGCTTACCGTAATGGTAAGCCGCGACCAGGGCGAGCAGGTGGCAAACCAGGAGGAAGGGTCCGATCAACGCTGGCGCCAGGCTGTGCCGGTCATCCGGCAGCCGGCCGCATCCGGGTGTGTGCGCTTGCGCCGGAAAACAGCTGGCAGCCCGTGGTAGAAGCCGAAAATGCCCGCTCCCTTCCGGTCGCGGTTCTGTCGTTTCAGTAACTTACGGGAGAGTCTTGCCTGCGGGCGGACATTTACCACGGGCAGCTAGACCGAACGTAAGGGTGAGATTGCCGTTCCTTCAGCCTTGCCGGGGCCGATCGAGGGGCGCCCATTTGGGCACGTAGCGAAATCCCATCCGATCGAAGATTCGTTTGACCGATGCCTGCACAGCGTTGAAGACGGAGCCGGGATCGATGCGCGTTGGACGCCGCGCTTCCAGAACTACCCGACCGTCGATGACGACCGTGTATACGCTCTTCGCACCCGCGCTGTAAACTAACTGCGAGATCGGATCCGTCAGGGGGAACGCCTCCGCAACATCGTTCGCACGCACCACCAGATCGGCGCGCTTGCCGGGCACAATCGACCCAATGCGGTCATCGAGACCGGCTGCTCTGGCGCCGTTGATGGTTGCCATTGCGAGCGCATCTTCGGCTGTGAGGATGGTGCGGCTGCTCGACTTCTCGCGAGCTGTGAGCACGGCGAGGTAGCCCTGCAGGCCGAGGTCGAACCGATTCGACCAGTTCGCCGAGTCGGATCCCAGCGCAATGTTGACACCGCGGCCGTAAAGCTCCGCGTGCCGGCCGCGGATTGTGCCACCGACGCCCCACAGCATCGAGCCCGCCGGACACCACGCGATCGAAAGCCCGCTGCGCACAATCGGCTCGACCTCGTCGTCGCGGATCACGTTCACGTGAGCAAACAGGCAGTTGCGCCCCAACACGCCGATGTCTTCGAGGTGTAAAAGCGCGTGGCGCCCGTGCCTCCTGTCGTCCGTTTCCGTGTCGGTGGCGTAGTAGGACTGGTGCTGGTTGAGCACCGTCCCGGCGGCATCCGCCGCGGCTTTCGCTGCGCGCTCGAGCTCGTCTGTCGCCGTGCCCATTCCCGCGATCGCGATGTGGCCGCCCACGAGGGCGTAAGGATCACGGTTGCGGTGAAGCTCCGACCCGAGCAGCCGCAGGGCCCGTTCGGTGCTGGCCGGCGCGCGTTCGAGCCGGTACGCGTTGTAGCCGCCCGGCGTCTCCTCGGCATCCCAGAGGAACGGGTCCGCGACCAGGCCCCGCATCCCGACGGCCTCGCTGGCCGCCGCGACCGCCGCCGGCGAATAGGCCGTGCCGGCTTCGACGAAACACGTCGTACCGTTGCCAACCATCTCGAGGCACGCCAGTAAGGTGGAGGCGTACTCCGCGTCGTCGTCGATGGCATTGACAAACGCGCACTCCGTCGAGGGACCTAACTCGGCATACGAGATCGTGTCGCCGAAGGCTCCGCGAGCCACGTGGTAGGTGACGTGCGCGTGGGTTTCGACAAATCCCGGATGTACAATCCCGCCGGCGGCGTCGATGATGCGCGCCGGCTCGACCTGCGCCAGGACTTCCGCGGTCGGACCGACGGCGACGATGTCCCGCCCGGCGATCGCGACCGCCCCGTCGGCGAACACCCGCCGATCCTCGTCCATCGTGACGACGTAACCGTGGACAATCACGAGATCCACGCCGCGGCGCTCTGCTGTCTTGTCAGGGTGATGGGCTGATTTCATGCGATTCCTTCAGAAGCTCCGTTGTTCAAATCCATCCAGGTCTAGCTTTCAACCGGAGCCGTCTGGCCACACCTGAGCCGCCGAGGGCGCCCAACTCAAGATCACCGGCATGCCCACATCGAGACCCGCGGCTTCTTCATCGCGAAGGTCCGCCCAGATGACCACGTGATCGCCGGTTACGGCCTCGATTCGAATCCGGTTGCCCAGGTATACGACCTCCGCGACCTCGCCGCGAATGCCGTTGACCGCGTCGTTACAGGATGCCGCGACCTCCACGCGGACCGCCTCCGGCCGAACCGATAGGGTCCCTCGCGTTCCGGGCGCCAAAGGAATCGAAGTCCTCGCCTTCACGCGCTTTCCGCCGGCCGCCGAGAGGGTCACGACGGAGTCCTCCGTCCCGACCACGGTTCCCTGCATCAGATTGGTTTCACCGATAAAAGCGGAGGCGAAGACGGACGCGGGCCGCGTGTAGATCTCTCGCGGCGTTCCTTCCTGAATGATTCGCCCCTCGCTCATGACCGCGATGCGATCCGACATCACTAAGGCCTCCGTCTGGTCGTGCGTGACGTAGAGGAAGGTCGCGCCGAGCTTGCGTTGAATCGTCCGAAGCTCGAGCTGCATTTGCTGGCGCAGTTTCAAATCAAGCGCGGACAATGGCTCGTCCAGCAGCAGCACTCTCGGCTCCGCCGCAAGCGCCCGGGCCAAAGCGACTCGCTGGATCTGTCCGCCGCTCAATTCGGTGGGCCCCCGGTGGCCCAGTTGCTCCAACTGGACTAGCGCCAGCATCTCTTCCACCTTGGCCGCGATTCGCGGTTGTGGCCACTTCCGTAGTTTGAGGCTATAGGCGACGTTTTCGAACACGTTCATGTGAGGGAAGAGGGCCCCGCGCTGGAACACGATGTTGGTGGGGCGGCGCTCGGGTGGAACTCCGGTCACGTCCTCGCCGTGGACGATCACACGGCCTCTCGTTGGGGCCTCGAAGCCCGCAATCACGCGCAAAAGCGTCGTTTTGCCGCAACCGCTCGGACCGAGCAGGGACACGAACTCGTTCCGGTGGATGGTCAACTCGATATTGTCGAGGGCCACCACGTCCCCGAAGCTCTTCGCCACGCCGGCGATCTCAACGGCCGCGCTCGTCATAGTCTCTGCCGGTTCAAACGATTGGCCAGCACGACGAGAGCGACGAGAGCGAGCAGCACCGCCGACGCAAGCGCGTTGATCGAAGGATCGATGCCGCGACGCAAGAGACCCCAAATCAGCACCGGTAAGGTCTGCCTGTTGCCCACGTTGAACCAGGTCACCACGAACTCATCGAGCGACAGCGCCATGGCTAACAAGATAGCGCCCATCAAGGACGGTCTGATCAGCGGGAAAGTGATGTCGCGGAAGGTCTGCCTGGGCGATGCGCCGAGATCCCGCGCCGCATCGAGCGTCGTGAAGTCAAAAGTCTCGAGGCGGGAGTTCATGGTCAGAACAACGAACGGAAGGCACACCAGAATCTGGCCGATGGCGGCGTTCGGAAGGCCCTGAGACCATCCGATCTCGCGAAAGAACAAGGCGAGGGAAATCCCGAGTACGAGCGCGGGCAACACCGCCGGCAGAAGACTGGCGGTGAGCAGCGCGCCTCGAGCCCGCCGCCGCAACCGCACGATCCCGAACGAAAACGACGCCCCAAGCGTTCCCGCTACCAGGGCCGTCAGCAACGCCAGTTTTAGGCTGTTCAGGAGCGCGCCGATGAACAGAGGATTGGAGAATGCCTTCTGATACCACTCGAACGTCAATCCGGTCACCGGCAGGCTCAGACGCGGCGAGGTCGTGAAAGAAAACAGAACCGTTACTGCGACCGGCACGAAAAGGTATAGCAGGACGGCGGCGGCGAAGGCGCGGGCGAGAATGTCGCTCTGTCGTTTGGTCACCACTTGGTCGCATACCTGATGATGCGGATGACTACGAAGTACACCGCCATGACGCTGCCCATCACGATAAACGCAAGGGCGGCGCCCAACGGCCAATTGGACCCGACGCCGCGAAACTGGTCGGCGATGACGTTTCCGATCATCAACCCCTGTGTCCCGCCGACCAGCGCGGGAACGACGAAATCGCCGGATGCCAGCAGGAAGGCGAACGCGAACGCCACCTTCAGGCCCGGAAGCACCATCGGAACAACGATGGTCCGGTGCACATGGCCGATTCCGGACCCGAGATCCCTCGCGGCTTCCAGGTGCTCTCTGGAGACATTCGACATCGAGGAATAGATCGGCAGGATTGCCAGGGGTAGCAGGAGTCCAACCAGAGTGATCACCACGGCCCAATTACTGAACATGAGAAACCGGAGCGGTTCGTCGATCAAGTGCGCCTGAAGCAGGACGGAGTTGAGGATGCCGTCTCTTCCGAGAATCGTTCTCCAGGCGTAGATTCGCACCAGATACCCACTAAACAGGGACAACAGGACTAGGTCGAGCAGTACCCTGGCTCGTTTCTCAAAAACGAAACGCATCAGATAGGAGAATACATAAGCGATGGGCACGGCGGCGGACGCCGTGGCAAGACCGACCAGGATGGTTCGAACCAGCACGGCCTGGTAGAGGCCGGAGGTCGTGCCCTCGATGTAGTTCGACAACGTAAAGCCGGGAACCAGGCGAAACCCGCGCATGCTCCAGAAGCTGAGAAGGAACAGGATCAAGAGCGGGGCGGCGAAGAAGACGCAGTAAAACGCCGCCGCCGGACCGATGTGGCGCAGAAGAGCCGGCCGGTTGTGGGGAGGTGACGACGTTGTCACATCGAGCGGCGAGGACATCGAGAATCAACCCAGCTTGAAGGCTTCCCAGGCCTTCGCCCATTTCGCGGCCCCTACGATCTCTCCGTCGTCATCCTGAGGCGGGATCACGATTTGAGTATTCAGAATCCCGCCGTCCGGCCGCCGCACGGCGTCGTACCGGTACAGGCTTTTCGATTTCCCGTCCATCAGGTCGAACGCTTTCTCCACTGTGGCGCCCGATCCCAGTTCGGAAGCCAGGGCGGCGTTGGATTGGGGCAGCATCATGAAGTTGATGAACGCGTACGCGTTGTCGAGGTTGGGTGCGTCCAGCGCGAGCGCGTACGCGTCGGACCAGTAGAACGTTCCGTCCGTTGCCGGGGAAGCGGCAAGCAACTTGACGCCCTTTTCAGCCGCGATCACGGTTTGATAGGCCCAGCCGCCAATGCCCATGGAGGCATCGCCGCGAATCAGGATATCGGCCATGTCTCCCAGGGAGGCGCCAAATGCCACGATGTTCGGTTTGACGGAATGCATGGCGGCGACCACTTGATCGAGTTGTTTCTGGGTCAGCCTGTGCGGCCGGGGCATGCCGAGGGAAACGGCGAACAACCAGATATTGCCGAACGGGTCGTTGAGGAAGACCAACTCCCCTTTGTACTTCGGGTCCGCGAAATCCGTATATTTCGGCGGCACCCCGTCCCACTTTGCGGGATTGTAGATGCACGGCTCGTCTCCCCAGATCGCGGGGATCGCGAAGGTCCGGCCGTTGCGGGTCGCCCACGGCGCGTTCTTGAAGGCCGGGAACAATCCGGCGGCGTTGGGGATCCTGCTCATGTCGAGCGGCTGCAGGAACTCAACGTCCGAGGCCAGAATGGTCCTGTAGAAGTCCTTGTTGCAGGCCACGATGTCCATGGCTCCGCGGCCGCCGGTGCGGAATCTCGTAAGCGCTTCGTCCGCCGAACTCTGAAAAGTAGCTTGCATCTTGACGCCATGCGATTCAAGAAAAGCTCTGGCGACGTTCCTGCCTTCTTCGCCATCGTACCCGAAGAAATTCAGCGTCCCCCCCAAGCTTCGACCACCCGCTGACTCGCTGGACGACCCGCACCCCACCTGGAAGGACAGTCCTATCACAGCCGGGGCCGCCAAGCCGCCCGCGCATCGAACGAAGCGCCGCCGGTTCATGTGCTCAGCCGACCTGCCGTCCTGGAAATCTTTCGTTTGCCCCTTCTCCATTTCATCTCCGCCGCCAACGCAAGCCTACTCCACCCACCGCTCCAATCGGGCGATGGGTACATAGAAATTGTGGCACGAGGTTCAAAGCCGATCGTCGTCTCGTAGCGCACGTCCGCCGCCATGGCCTTGGTGGCTCCCAGAGCGAGACGAGGGGCGTACGGCGTGGCGGCCTTCCCTTCCATTCGCGAAGCACGGCATCGAGGGCCCTGTGAACGGCTTGCCGGACCTCCGCCGGACTTCCGTGGAGTAGGTTCACCGGATTGTTGACGTTGCCAACCAGGGCAATCCGGCCTTCGACAGCGTGGACGGAGTTCCGCTGATCGCGCCGGAATGCGCTGTCCCAATGAATACTCCCGCGAACAACCTGGCGGAGATCCCGCGAGCGTGTCCTACCTGACTGAACCGCGAAGACTTGTGGCCGCCGCGGCAATTCCGCTCAAGAAACAGCATCGTTGGTTGCCAATTAATACTATCAATTGATCCCGTGGACGCTCATAATTACCTGTGGCGGACCGGTAGCGGTTCCGGCACGTCGCGGAGGAGGTACATTCCATGCCAACGAAAGCGGTCGAGTTTCATTTCCTTCCTGGTCTAAAGCGACGGGTGTTTCGCAACCCCAGGTTGGTCGGTTCCTGGGACACGAGTGGTCGTTATTCCGGCCAGTGGTCGGAATCTCCCATGCAGGAGGTAACGGGCGAGGATGGCTGCCCCATGTTCCAGGGATCCGTCTCGCTGGACCTGGTGGATTCGGCGAAAACTTTCAAATGGGGCGTGATCCTCGACGGGGCTGCAGGGTCGAACTTCTGGGGCATCCCTACCGAAGTTCCGGACGTCAACTCCACGGACCGCCACCGGGAGTTTCGACTTGCGCCCGGCAGCGGCACGCAGACGGAGCGCTATTTTCTGACGCATTGCCGGCGGCTCGGCGCCAATAGGCGCGTTACGACTCAGGGCGGCGCGGCCGGCATCGTGTTTGCCGCGTGGGCGCCCAATGCCGGCGCGGTGGACGTCGTCTTCGGCACGGGCAGCGGATACATTGCCGACGACGGTGGCGGAATCGATTCCGCCATACCCGTGGTGTCCCTTTCGTCTTCTCCGGACGGCGTCTGGGAAGGCTCTCCGGCCGGAAACTTCGAGCAGTACATGAGCCTGCCGTACATGTACCGGATCAAAAACGCGCAAGGGAAGATTGTCTATCGGACGGACATTTTTTCCCGCAGCCAAATGGGAAAGGGCGGGATCGATCCGAGCAAGTCGTTGTGGCCAGGCACAGCGGAGACGTTGGACGGCGCGGTGAGTTGCAGCATCGTCATCGACCCCGATGTTATTCGCGAGGCGTTCGAATCCACTCCGGCAGGAGAGGAACCCAACCTGATTCCGGCGGGGGACTTCTGGGCCAACGAATTCACTCCCGGGCTGGCTGTCCCGTCCCGGATCGAGGACCTCAATATTTATGAACTGCACGTTGGCTCGCTCGGCTTTGGCTCGACCGGACCGGGTGACCTTGCGGACGCCATCGGGTTTCTGGATCACCTGGTCGACTTAGGAATCAACGCTGTCGAACTGCTCCCGATGGCTGAGTTTGGGGGCGCGATCGGTTGGGGCTACGGGAACTCGCACCATCTCTGTATCGAGTCGAGCGCCGGCGGACGGGATAAATATCGCCATTTCGTCCGCGAATGTCATCGCCGCGGAATCGCCGTCATTCAGGATGTTGTGTACAACCACTACGAGGATGGCCGCGTGGATCGGGCGGAGAGGTTTTACGATTCGACGGCGCCGGAACAGGACATCTATTACTGGTATGAGGGCCGTACGACCGACTACTCATTCCCGGACGGAGGATACCTCAACAACGGGTCCAGCGGCCGCACGCCGCGCTTCTGGGAGGAGAATGTGCGCCAGCAGTTCATCAGCGGGGCGGCGTTTCTGTTGGAGGAGATGCATATCGATGGATTCCGCATGGATTTAACGCAAGCGATTCATCGCGACAATACGCTCAACGCCAACGGATGGGGAGTCAGCGGAGCGAACATCTTCGGGCAAAAGTTTTTGCGGCAATGGAGCCGCACCCTGCACATGATTCGGCCGACGGCCATGCTGATTGCCGAGGATCACACGGGATGGTACGCCGTAGTGGAGCCTCCGGATAGGGGCGGGCTGGGCTTCAACGCAAGATGGGAGATCGCGTTTTACCACAGCCTGATCGGCGATTCCGACATGGCGGGCGGCCGGCCGCGCCTGCTCAAGCAAGCCGGGTTCGGCGGAGATGAGCCGATCGGGATGGACGCCTTTTCCAGCGTGCTCTACGACACCCATTCGAACCAGGTCGTGTTCCACGAATCGCACGATGAGGCCGGCAATGCCCCCGGCACCGCGCGCACCATCTCCGTCGCGGTCAATGGGGCGGCGTTGTTCGGTGCGACTCGCACCGCGGCGGAAGCGCGGTCCCGGCTTTGCTTCGGTTTGTCCCTGCTCTCCGCGGGCACGCCGATGTTTTTCATGGGAGAGGAGATCGGGGCGCAGCGGCAATACACGTACAACAACTTCATCGCGAACCGGGAAGACATCCTCGGTGAGCGCGCGGCCAGCGGCAAACAGTTGTTCCGGTTCTATCAGGACCTCATCAGCCTGGGCCGGCGCCTGCCCTCGATCCGTACCCATAACATTGACATTCTGCACCAGTCCAATGAGAATCGGGTCGTCGCATTCAAACGCTGGATTGGCGGTGAGCAAGTCATCATTCTCGCCAGCTTCAACAACACCGCATTCTCGAACGGATATATCATCCGAAAAGATTCGATGGCCCTACCGGACGCGGCGTGGAGAGAAGTATTCAACAGCGACGCTGTGATCTACGGCGGACAAAACGTTGGCAATTCCGGCGCTACAATTCCTTCGCGTGACAGCCAGTTTGCAGCCAACATACCGGCAAATGGGTTTGTCGTATTTGTGAGGCAATGAATGGTGTGACCGGCGACAGCATACTTCCAGGGCTGACCGGGAGCGAACTCATCCGGGTCAGCCCTGGACGGAAGTCAGGCTTTCACAAGTGGGCCCGGATGGCAGGCGTGACCGCCCGCAACTTCTCAATCGCCATCCTGCAGCCAGACACCCGTTCGCCAGTGCCATCCGGAATGGCAGATTGACGGATGCTGCGGGCGAAATCTCCTGGTTTCTTCATGGCGGCCTCGAACGAACAGAGTCAGGTTCTTCAACAAAATCAAGAACTTGCGCCAATCTGGGGACCTTGAGATCTCATGCTCGTTCGAGCTCCCGCGCAGTTGCCTGCCTGCAAGGCTTCAAGATGATGATCATCGCAGGCCCCACCGGTTCACCGCTTCGTCCACCGACATCGTCAAAACTGCTGTTCCCGCCAGCATCCCGGCTTCACGGACAGTGCGCCTAACCGCGGCTGCTCCTCATCTATTCTTGTGATGCCAGTCCGCGACCTGCTTGTCATTCTAGGCGATCAACTCGACCGTCAGTCCCCGCTTTTTGCCGGCGCCGACCCTTACCAGGATTGCATCTGGATGGCCGAAGTTCGCGAAGAGTCCACACATGTCCAGAGCCATCAGGTGCGGATCGCCGTATTCTTGAGCGCCATGCGCCACTTTCGGGACGAACTTCGTGCCGGCGGCTGGACCGTGGACTATCGCGAAATCGACGCCCAGCCGGCTACACTGCCGGGTGAACTCCGCCGGGCGCTCCGAAAGCTGAAGCCACAACGGGTGCGCGTGGTAGAACCCGGCGACTACCGCGTCGTGCAAGCTCTGCGCCAGGTATGCCCTGCCATCGACATCGTGACCGACACCCACTTCCTTTCGACCGTCCAGGATTTCCGTCGCCACGCCCAGGGCCGCAAGCAACTGCGCATGGAGTTTTTCTACCGTGAAATGCGACGCCGCTACGGCGTGTTGATGGCCGGTACGCAGCCCGAGGGCGGCGAGTGGAATTACGATTCAGAGAATCGCGGGGCGTTCAGCAAGCAAGGGCCGGGTGTGCTGCCCGCGCCAGCAGCGTTCCTCCCAGACACTTTGACGCAGCAAGTCATCGAGCAGGTGCGCGAGATCTTCGCGCAGCATCCTGGCCAACTCCACCATTTCGATTGGCCCGTCACACCCGAGCAGACCGAGCAGGCCTTGCAGGACTTTCTCGACAACCGATTGCCCGATTTCGGCAAGTATCAAGATGCAATGTGGACCGCGCAGCCCTACCTGTATCACTCGCGTCTCTCCCTGGCCTTGAACCTGAAGTTGATCCATCCCCGTCGCGTGATTGCTGCCGCCGAAGAGCGCTACCGGGCCGGGCAAGCTTCGCTCGCGGCGGTGGAGGGGTTCATCCGCCAGCTCCTGGGCTGGCGCGAATACGTGAGGGGAATCTATTGGCTGCACATGCCCGGCTACGCGGCGATGAATGCGCTGGACGCGCACCACCCGCTGCCGCGCTTCTACTGGACGGGCGACACGGACATGCTATGCCTGCGTGCCGCGATCAGGCAGACGATCGAGTATGGCTACGCGCATCACATCCAACGCTTGATGGTGACGGGACTGTTCGCGCTGCTCTGGGGCGTCGAGCCCAAGCAGGTTCACGAATGGTATCTCGCCATGTATGTCGATGCGGTGGAGTGGGTGGAGTTGCCCAATACCATCGGCATGTCGCAGTTTGCCGACGGCGGCATCATGGCTTCGAAACCCTATGCCGCGACGGGAAAGTACATCCAGCGGATGAGCAACTACTGCACGGGCTGTCGCTATGATCCCGCTGTGTCGACCGGCGGCAAGGCCTGCCCCTTCACCACGTTGTACTGGGACTTTCTGCTGCGCCATGAAGCGCGTCTCGGTGCGAATCCGCGTATGCTGATGCAAGTGCGCAACCTGGCCCGGCTGCACCCGGAACAGAAGACAGGTATTCAGCTCCAAGCCGAGGAATTGAGAAAGAGATTGTAAGTGTGCTGCTGCGAGCGTATCAACTGGTTTCCGCAATTCTCTCCGCCGCGGCGAGTCCGGAGAGGAAAGCGCCTTCCAGACGCGATCCGCCGAACGCGTCTCCAGCAATCGCGAGGCACGCGGGCTGGCGCGAGAATAAACACGTCGGCCCTGGGCCCGCTTCGACCGGCCGGCTGTACCTCCAACGATGCAATTGCCAGGCGGTGACAAGTCCTCCGAACCACGATCCGGCCGCTTCGAGGAGAAGCCGGGCCACTTCCTCTTTGGGCGCCTCCAGATAGTGGCGGGAGAAGTCCGCGCGGGCGTGTATCGTCAGAGCCGCGGCTCCGGTGGAGACGCCTTTCTGCGTATTGTCCGCGATCCACTCAACCGGCCCCTGGTTCGGGCGAATGTAGCCGGGCGGAGGAACCCGACCGGGTCCGTCTATGGTCACGAGCAATGCAAAACACGGATCGAACGCGATGGCGTTGAGAGTGGAGCTGATTTCGGAGGGCAACCGATCCGAGCAGGCCGCCAGTAGAGCAATTGCCTGCGGCGCGGGAGGCGTCAGCATAAGCGCGCCCGCGCGCAGGGTCTGGCCGGACTCGGTGGTCACCCGCCAGCCTTCGTCCTCCGGCTCGACCAGTCCCACCTTCGTCTCTGTCCGCACCTCGAACGGCTCGGCCAAACGTTTGGCGAACGCGTTCATCCCGCCCGCTGCCCGGTACCGGACATGCCCACCTTCCGAAAACCAAGGCGCCACCCAGCCGGCCTGCTCCCATCGATTGGCTGCTTCCTGGAAACGCGCGTCCCGCACCGTGAAGAACTGCGCGCCATGATCGAGGCGGCTCTCTCCGATCCGGTGGGTCGCCATTCGGCCACCGGGGCCGCGGCCCTTGTCAAGCAACACGACTGCCCATCCTCTGGCTTTGAGAGCGGCGGCCGCCGTCAGGCCCGCCATGCCAGCCCCGACGATCAGGCAGGATCGGTTTGCGCTCACATTGCCCCTCGCGCGGATTGTTTTTCGCAGAACTCTTTCGTGACGTGATGACGGTGGGTGAACATGTTGCGGAGGCCGAAACCCACCGTCCAGCCGAGCAGCATAGTAACGAGTGGGCCGCCGGGCAGTTCATATGAAATGCGGTCAGTCAGCTTTGTTTGTGGCCCGGCGGCCTCGAATTCATGCCGGTGGACCCACTTCGCGAAAGGACCGTGGATCTGTTCGTCCACGAACAGCCGGTTCCTCTCATACGCCGTGTGGAGGGCTACCCAACGGAAGACCCCAACGCGGAGTTCCACGCGCGCGCCTGTATCGATGCCGCCCGTTCGGCTGATCATCCGCACCGGCGGGAACGCCGGGGTTAACAGAGAGAGGGCATCTTCCCGCTCGTGGAAGCGAAAAACGTCGTCTACTGGTGCATTGATGAGGACACTTTTGACGAACGCGGGCATCCTTTTAGTCTACCTGCGCGTAGGAGCACATGGCAGGAGCTACCTCTTGAGGCTTCCAGGTCCTTTAGACCGGCAGGCCCGAAAAATTGTTTGCCCCGGTCGACCTCGGTCGGGCATCTTAGTGACGTGACACAAACTACAGCCGACCCCCAAACCTGGCCCGATCTAGCGATCGGCCTCTACGACAAACTCACTGGACGTGGCGCGGAAATTACTTACGAGTTCCAAGGCCTGGAAATCTCGGTGCCAAGCTCGGCTTCGTCCAGCGCTCAGCACGCGACGTGGCGAGTGAGCGGGACCGTGAAGATTCGGACGAAGGATGAAACGGCCCCTGCCCGTTCTTGATGTAGACTTGCTCATTGAGCACGGTGGGCACCAATTGAAGCTGAGAGGGTCGGGGACCCGTTTTTCGGTCAGGGCTCCAACCCTCCTCTCTCTCTTCCACTATTTGCGGATTTCCTGGGCGTCCAGGAATCGAATTCCGAGGGAAGCCTCGGTCCACGTTGAGTGGCGCAGGTTCCGTGTTCCCGTCAAGTTCGCGAGGTAGAGCACCGATAGCCCGGATCTATCGGAAGGCTCGCGGAGATCGATGTGAGAATAAACGTCTAGAGGAATCGAGTACAATTTTGCCTGACCGCTCCTTTCCAAAACGCGTCGCGATTGCCGGGGCCACCGGTTATATTGGCGGCCGTCTCGCGCCTCGCTTGCTCGACGACGGTTATATGATTCGTTGCCTGGTTCGCTCACCGCGAAAACTCGAGGGCCGTACGTGGGCGCCGAACCCTGGCGTAGAGATCCGCCAAGCCGACCTGGGGGACTTTCGATCGCTGGCCAGGAACCTCGCAGGTTGCGAGGCAGCTTTCTACTTGGTCCACTCCATGACGTCGGCCGGCGCAGCGTATACGAACAAGGATCGTCACCTGGCGTTGCAGTTCGCGTCTGCCGCGAAGGAAGCCGGCGTGGGGAGAATCATCTACCTGGGTGGGCTCGGTGAAACGGGACCCGATCTCAGCGAGCACCTTGCCTCGCGTCGTGAGGTGGAAGAGACACTTGCTTCCACTGGTGTGCCGGTGACGGTTCTGCGCGCCGCGATGATTATCGGTTCGGGCTCGGCATCTTTCGAGATCTTGCGCTACCTTGTTGAGCGACTGCCCGTGATGATTACTCCGAAATGGGTGAGCACACCGTGCCAGCCGATTGCGGTCAGAAATGTCGTCGGGTACCTGGCTGGAGCGCTGTCCCAGCTCGAGACAACTGGAAAGGTATACGATATCGGCGGCCCGGAAGCGCTTTGCTACCGGGACATTATGAGCATCATGGCTCAAGAACTTGGCTTGAGAAGGCGCTGGGTAATCCCGGTTCCGGTCCTGACACCTCGTCTCAGTTCCTATTGGATCCAGTTCATCACTCCGTTGAGCCACGAAATCGCAAGGCCCCTGGCGGAAGGACTCAAGAACCCGGTGGTGTGTCGCGAGGACCGGATCACAAAATTGATACCGCTGCAACTCCTAAGCGTGCGCGAGGCAATCCGGGCGGCTCTGTGCAAGGTGGCGGAGCACCACGTCGAAACGAACTGGTCGATGGCTGGGCCGATCCCGGGCGACCCTGATTGGGCGGGTGGTACGGTTTTTCGTGATGCGCGCGAACTCACGGTAGAGGCTCCCGACGGGGCGGCGTTTCGCGCAGTTTGCCGGGTCGGCGGCGGCCACGGGTGGTATGCCGCGGACTGGCTGTGGAGAATTCGCGGGTGGATGGATCGTATGGTTGGTGGGCCCGGACTCCGCCGCGGACGCCGCGATCCGGAGATGGTCGGCTACGGCGAGGCCCTCGACTTCTGGCGTGTCGTGGGGTACGAACGGGATCGCCGGCTTTCGCTACGGGCAGAAATGAAACTACCCGGGGAAGCGCTGCTCGAGTTCCGCATTGAGCCTCGCGGTGAGCGTCAATGTACTTTGCAGCAAGTGGCTCTCTTCCAGCCCCGCGGGTTATTTGGGCTGCTGTACTGGTACGCGGTGCTGCCGCTGCATGACATTGTTTTCCGAAGCATGTTGCTGGGCATCCAGAGGGAGGCTGTCCAGATTGCGGCTACTTCGACGGAAGCGGCCGTCGAATCTTGACGTGGCTGAGATGGCAGGGTTTAAGAGGTAAGTACTTTGAGTTTTGAGAATACTCGGTTTGTCATCATTGGAGCGTCGGGGGGCATCGGCTCCGCCCTATCGCGGAGGCTGAAGAGCCATGGAGCACAACCGATCCTGCTGGGCCGTTCAGCCGCCAAACTTGCCCCGCTCGCTGAGGAATTGGGAGCGCAAACGCAGTCTCTCGACGCATCGAAGGCCGACGAACTGGAGCATGCTGTCGCCGCCTTCGGCCCAATCAATGGGATCGTCAACTGCGCCGGGAGCATTCTTCTGAAGCCGGCTCACCTGACCACGGAGTCAGAGTGGAACCAGACTATCCAGACCAACCTAACGACAGCCTACGCGACCGTAAGAGCCGGCGCGAAGGCGCTTTGGTCGACCGGCGGATCGATCGTGTTGTGCGCCACAGCCGCGGCGCGCACCGGCTTCGCGAATCACGAGGCCATCGCCGCCGCGAAAGGTGGCGTCATCGGATTGACGCTCTCCGCGGCAGCTACCTACGCCCCACGTAACATTAGAGTGAATGGCGTTGCGCCGGGCCTGGTGGATACACCGCTGGCAGCGCGGATCACTTCAAACGAGGCGGTCATGAAAGCTTCGGCTGCCATGCATGCGTTGGGCCGAATCGGTCGAGCTGACGACGTGGCGTCGGGAATCGCATGGCTGCTCGACCCGGAGAACAACTGGGTGACGGGCCAGATCCTGGGCATCGACGGCGGCCTGGCGACAGTTCGAAGTCGTTAGTCCGGCAGGCCTGGAAGCGCGTCCGGGCCGAAACATCTCAACCTTCCGGCAACTTAAGTGAGAGATTGGAACATAATTCTAGAGCTCTTGACCTGGACAACTACTCTAACCATTGGAACGAATTAATTGGGAGTAAAGCTTATGCTCGGCAAGGGTGATCTACTGATTCTTTTGGCAGCTTTCCTGTCTTTTCTTTTCTCCGTATCCCTCTGGTTCGGGATCGGCATCGAGACCAATAAAGAGGCGGGGGCCTTCGTCGGGCTTTGGGTTCCCTCGATTCTCGGTACCGGAGTCTTTTTCCACGTGGCTGCGAGGAGACGCTGAGTGTCTGATACAGCCGTTTTCGTAATCGGGTTTGGCACGTTCGCTTTGCTCCTGAGCGGGGTCGCTTTCACGGCTTATGAGATACGCAGGATTTGTAGGCTCGGGACCACGAAGGATTAGACAGCCACTGCTCCTTGGCATGGTTCCCTGGGTGTAGCGTTTGACATTGCCGTAAGTAAGACGTTATCTTACTTGCATGAAGACCACCGTCTCCTCCCGGGGCCAAATCGTCCTGCCGGCAGAGTTCCGGCAGATAGACCGTGTCGAGCCGGGGCAGGAGTTCGACGTCGAGCGTCTCGATCGTGGGGACTATCGCCTCGTAAGGCGTGCGGCTCCGCGGAACGAGGGTGCCATCGACTGGCTGCTCGCCTGTCCGGAGAAGGATTTCTTCGTGCCCATCGACTCTGAGTCGACGGATGCGCTGTGAAGTACCTGGTTGACGCCAACGTCCTGAGCGAGCCGACGAAACCAACGCCCGATCCACGTGTCGTGGCGTGGCTTCGCGCCCATGAGCGAGACATCGCCGTCGATCCCGTCATTCTGGGCGAACTGCGCTTCGGGATTCTTCTCCTTCCCAAGGGAAGGAAGCGGACTGCCCTGGAACGGTGGTTCGACGAGGGGGTCAGGCGTCTGCACTGTCTGCCCTGGGACGCGGACACGGGCCTGAAATGGGCGGAACTGCTGGCGCGTCTTCGTAGAACCGGGAAAGCCATGCCGATTAAGGATAGCCTCATCGCGGCGACCGCGGTTGTCCACGGTCTGGCGGTCACCACGCGAAACCGTGCTGATTTCGTGAACGCTGGCGTGCACATTGTCGATCCGTTTGTTGATTGAGGTCTCGCGCAGGTGCGCCTGCCCGCACCAGGAAATCCGGACTCGACCCCGTTAGTCCGTGTTTTTCACACGTCATTCCTCCGAATTGTCCCGGACCCAGCGGGCACTCGAACGTCAAACGAAAGGATATGGATCCCCATCGTGGACGCGTTTCGAACTCTGGTGACCTGCCCGCCACCGGCGATCAGCAACAGCTTGCGGTTTCGTGAGTACGTCTTGGCTTGACACGCCGGGCGCTCCGGAATAACATTGTTATTACTATGCGGACCATACACGTGAGCATTCGACGGATAGGCAACTCCCAGGGGGTTGTCATCCCCAAGCCGGTACTTGCACAACTGGGTCTGGACAGCAAGGCCGGAGCGGAAATGTCGATCGAGGATGGTGCACTTGTCTTGCGCAGGCCCGCAAGTCCGGCCCGCGCCGGTTGGGCCGAGGCCGCCAGAAGCGTCGCCGAGGCTGGTGACGACCAACTCGTGATGGGCGAATTTGGTAATGCGGATGACCCGGAGTTGGTTTGGTGACGCGCGGAGAGATCTGGCTCGTCAATCTTGATCCTACTGTCGGGAGTGAAATCAGGAAGACCCGCCCGTGTGTAGTGGTGTCCCCGGCCGAGATGCACGATCATCTGCGCACAGTATTGGTCGCACCCATGACTACGGCTGGTCGCGAGGCGCCTTTTCGAATCGGCGTCACTCATGGTGGCCGGAAGGGTCTGATCCTGCTCGACCAGGTTCGCGCCGTAGACAAGACCCGTCTGGCGAA
>JBJXGR010000182.1:0-14624 GCA_046160045.1 Bryobacteraceae bacterium | reverse complement strand
ACTGGGTAACCCGGCACACTCGGGAACGACGGCGCGGGCGAGACGAGGCATCCAGCCGAGGCGGCCCCTCGGCTGGGTGCGTTGCTCCCGCGCAATCTGAGACAGTCCCGTCTGTCCCGGTCCCCCTTTCACCGCTCTGCTGCCCGGCCGGTGGTGGGGCAGGCTTCAGCCTGCGGTGGGCTTCAGCCCGCCCCTCTGGCCCACTACTTCACCTCGATCGTATCGAGCGCGCCCTTGTGCCGCGCTACACCAACAATCATGAACTCGAGCGGGGCCGAAGCGGAGTTGATGAACGAGTGCACTTCGTTTAGCTTTACCGGAACCGCGTCGCCCTTGCGAATCGGCACTTTCTCGCCATTCACCTCCACGGCGCCCTCGCCGTTCATCACGTAGTACACCTCTTCCACCCCTTCGTGGCGATGGCGGCCCTCCGAGCTTCCGGGCGGCAGCAGGAGGTGGTCGACATACGACCAGTTGCTGAAGAACACCTCCGGCGGGAGTGCGCGGCGGTACTGCACGGCGCCCGTTCCGCCGCGATAGCCTTCGATGGGTTTCAGCAGTTCGCGTTTCAGGCGCATCGTGATGAATACGGGCTTCGGGTCCAGTGGCACGCCGGCGCGGTCGTCATCGAGGTCGGTGGCGTCGTACTTGCCTTTGACACTGGTCACGGCGATGTTCATGAACTCCGTGGGGCGGTCTGTCGGGTTGTAGATCGCGTGCGAGCGGCCCATCCGGCACGGCGCGCCGGCGGCCCCCTCCAGCTTTGAGGTGCGGCCGTCGATCGTGAACTCCGCCTCGTTGTCGAAGATGACGAACATCTCTTCCATCTGGTTGTGATAGTGATGCCCCACGCCTCCTTTGGGCAGGACTTGGCAGCGGTGCATGAAGAAGAGATTGGTGTTAAGTGTCTGCTGGTCGACCAGGGTCATGCAGGCCATGCCGCCAACGCCGCCGCTGTGAGAACGGCTGGTGCGGTACTTGGACGGATCGGTGTGGCCGATGCGTTGGGCAATCGGTTGGGCGGGGCATAGCGCCGCGCTCAAGAACAGAACGAATAGATATCGCAAGAGGAGGCTCCTTCGTGTGTTGACAATTCTAGCTGAGGACGAGCCCGCGCGATGGATTGTGCCATAATGCCGTGACTGACAGGAAAGATCGCGCCATGTTCCGAATCCCAGTTTGTCTTCTCATCGCCGCCTTGCCCCTTTTGTCGGAGGAGCCCGTTCGCCGGATCCACTCGCAGCCGTCCTGGGTGATCGAAAACGACCAGATGGAATTGGCCGTAACGCAATTGGGCGGGCACATGGCGCCGGTCGTGTTCTACCGCACTGCCAAGCAGCCGGTGAAGCCGTATCACATCTCACCCTGGCAGGACGAGGGGCTCAAGATCAACGACCCGGTGCTGATCCCGCTGCGGGGCGACTTCTTCTGTATGCCCTTCGGCGGCGGCAAGGAAGCCAACGGCCGACAGCACCCCGCGCACGGCGAGACTGCATCCAGCCGATGGACCTTTGGCGCCGTCGCCAGACAGGGCGTCGTGACGACATTGACTCTGACCATGGACACCAAGGTCCGGCCGGGCACAGTCACCAAACGCCTCATGCTGGTGGATGGCCACAATATCGTTTATGCGCAGCACCGCATCGAAGGCTTCGCCGGGCCGACCACGCCGGGCCATCACGCCACGCTCCGACTGCCGGCGAAGGATGGCACGTTCCGGCTCGCTACCAGCCCGTTCGCTTACGGAACCACGCATCCGAAGGCCTTCGCCGATCCGACGGCTGGAGAGCATCAGAGCTTTGAGGTCGGCGCGGCGATCCACGATCTGCGGGAAATCCCCCTGCGATTCAAGGACGCCAAAGCCCCCGCCGACATGACCACCCTGCCGGCGCGAACCGGCTATGTCGACCTGATGGCGGTGTACAAGCGTCCCGCCGCGGAGCCTGGGTGGATGACCGCGGTCAACACCGAGGAGGGCTATGTATGGTTCTCGCTCAAGGACGCGGCCGTATTGCCCGGCACCGTCTTCTGGCTGGAAAACCGGGGACGGTACGCGGCGCCGTGGGGAGGCCGCAATCGCTGCCTGGGCCTGGAGGACGTTTGCTGGTATTTCGACGATTCGTACGTGCCCAACCCGGTCTCGCGCCTGGGCATTCCCACCTTCATGAACATGGACGGGCGGAAGCCGGTGACGATCAACTACATCCAGGGCGCGGCGAAGACGCCGGCCGGATTCGACATCGTGAAAACGATCGAATTCTCCCCCGGAGCCATCACGCTGATCTCCGCGAGCGGCAAGCGCGTGAAGGTTCCGGTTCGTCACGAGTTCCTCAAGACAGGCCAACTGTAGCTGTAACGCAGCCCCGAGCGTAAAAGCGAGGGGGTTGCGCTTACTTCGGAGCCGCGACCGTCAGGGAGCGGTGGCTGGCTGTCCGCGACGGTTGCTGGCAGTCCCCGATTTCGCACACGTTCTCTGGGAGTAGGTTGCAGATTTTGGGGTCTCGTGGCAACTGAATCTCGAACAGCCGATACACTTCCTCGTCTGGTGGCGCAAGGCTCTTCTCTCGCCGGTCGTTCCCTTACAGCGCAAATGTCAGGGTGACCGGACCATTGTGGTTCAGGTGTATCTCCAGCACTCTCGACTCCACGTCCCATCTCGATACGACGCTCCCATGCCGTGTCATGTGTGTGAGCGAGGGAGTCTTCTCTCCCCCCACGACAAGCCTGAGTGAGGTCGCACGTCGCTCCTGGTCGTCCGGGTTGGTCACGTACTGCTGCAAATACCCGGCGATGTCGAAATCGTCCGGGCGAGGCTCGTCCCAGATGTGGGTCTTCACCAGGTAGTTGTTCACGAACAGGATCAGCTTGCCGTCGCGTTCGGCGGCGAAGAGCATGGAATGCGGCTCCAGCCGGCCCGACAACTCCACCGATGAGCTGTTCATCGCCAGCCGGAATCGGAACTCCTCGGCGACATTTCGATTCTCGTTCGTGTTCGTGACGTACCACGCATCGTTGATGTGGAGCACCAGGGCGTCGCCGGACGATTCCGCCGGATACAGCTTGTCAAAATACTTGCGCTGCGCAGGCGCGTCGGCGAACTGGCTGGGCTTGATCACATGCCGGAATCGCGCGCGAGCCTTCTCGGGCGCCAACTTCGGCAGCACGGGCAGGTAGTAGTAACGTCCCGTGTGCGGAATCAGCGACGACGACAGCTTACCGGCGAGAATCACCTCGTCGGGCTCCCGGGATCCATAAAGCGGCCGGTATAGGGCCTCGCCCGTACCGTCGAGTTCGGTTCCCTCTTCTCCCGAATCCTGATAGGCCACCTTCATCCGGGCGATCACCTGCTCGCGCTCCGGAATCAGCTTGTGCTCCAGCATTGCCTGGAGCAGGGGGAAGATGGAATTCCTCCACGCCGGAGTCAGCCGGTATTCCCCGTTCCGGTCCGTGCTCGCGTACGCGTGCGAGGATTCGAAGCTACACACGGTCGCCCCGCCCGCGATGGCGCAGAGAACATTCTGCGCGTAGAAAATGTCGGGACAGGAAAGCGCGCTGGCGAACTCCCAACCTTTGGTCACTTTCAGCCCGGCGCCGTGCCGGGGAGCGTACCCGCCTGCCTTTGCTGGGGACAAAGCGCTCGCCGTACCCTTGCTCGAACCACCACCAATCCTCCGCATTGAACCCCCAATTACCGACAATTCCGGAGGCCCACATCCCCAACACCAGCGACCTGGTTTGGTGGAACTTTCCCCAGCCATTGTTCTTTTCCGTCAGGACAACCGATTCGCCGTTCTCGAGAAGGGCATTGAACATCTCGCGGTCCCTGCCGGCCTGCATGAAGATGTGCTCGCGCTGGTAGGGGTAGCCCATGTCCTGCCAGTTGATCAGGGCGCGGTGCTGCCCGCACAGGCGGATCAGATCGATCAGGTTGCGCCGCTCCGGGGCCGTCATCCCCGGCCCGCAACTCAGCTCGCAGGCGCGGCATCCGATCAGGTTGGGGAATTCTTCGAAGGCCTTGGCGATGGTATCGAGGCGCGTCGGAGGGCTGTCCGCCTCATCGCCTTGCACGGAAATCACCACAGGAATTCCGGCAGCCTGTAATTTGGCGAGTTCGTCAAACAGGGGCGATGTGCTCAGGCCGGATCCGGCGGCCATCATCACGGCGCAATAGGGTCGAAAATCCTCGGGCAGCAGTTTCCACATCGGCCTGCCCCCTTCGACCAGAATCAGCGGCCGTTTCGTCGAAACCACCCGCCGCAGCGGCTTGATGGCCGCCTTCCCTAAGCCACAGGCGAAATGGGCCGTCGCCAACATCTGGAGAAGGTCGCGGCGGCTGCGGTCAGGCAACGTGGTGTCAAGATCGCGAGGCATGGTTTGCTCGATTCTCCGCGTCCAAGAAAATCGGGACTCTCCGCTGGTCCCTTTGGCTCCGATGATGGCACACCGGGTTCAGCGGGGAAACGCCTTGGTCGGAAGATCGGGCCGACGTGGGTTTCTCGTTCCCGAAACGGCAACCCTTTCAGGGGATGCCCTTGCCGACCCGGCAGGCGTAAAGGATAATCGGGCCATGCTCCGGAAACAAAGAGGGGCCATTGCCCTGGCTTTTCTTGGCATCGTGATCAGGCCTGTCACTGCGGGAACGGTATTTCTTGCCCGACCCGCTGAAACCGGCGGCTTGGTGTCGAAAATCGGAAATATTGAGGGCGCAGCACGGGTGGCCGTCAGCGAGTCAGGAAGCCGGGTGGCCATCCTGGCGGGCGAAGGACGCGTCTGGGAATGGCACGCGGGCAAGGATCCGTCCTGGATTCTGGTGGAAGGGGTGGAACAAACTGCCGAGATCGCCGTCGGCGTATCGCACACCGTGGTCCGGCGTGACAACGGGACCGTTTGGACCTGGGGAAGCAATAGGGAGGGTCAATTGGGCGACGGCACCCTGAAATCCTCCGCCCGTCCCGTGCGCGTCGAACCGCTCGCTCGCAAGATCGCGGCGGGTCCGAACTACTCTTTACTCCTCGACGCCGCGGGCCAAGTATGGGTGTGGGGCGGAAACTGGCGGGGAATCGCGCCAGGGAATGCGGACAAAACGCTGACGCGTCCCACGCGCGTCGAGGGACTTCCCGCCATGGAGTCGATCGCGGTTCGGGGCAATCAACCGTTTGCCATCGATCACCAGGGAGCTTTGTGGACCTGGGGCAAGTTTCCGGATACGCGGGAGCAGGATGCGCCGGCGGTGGTGGACCCCGGCAGCCCGGGAAGTCCGTTGGCGCTACTCGCCCAGGAACTCCGTCAGGCTTCAGACATCGAAACCGTGACCTTGGCGGGCATCCGCTGGTGGCCGGGCGTCGCACAGCCTGACCGCCTGATCCAGTCGGGAGCGGACTCGGTGATCGTCGGTGATCGGACTACCGTGCTGCCGGGGTGGCGCCGCCGAATCGCGGCGGCTGCCGGCTGGGCAATTGTTTGGATCACAGGAACAGCGGAGACATCCAACCGCTCGATCCTCCGCGCAGGGGCCCGTGAACAGCCTGGCCGCACGACCGACCGCGAGCCGGTCGCGTTCTCCCTGTCCGCAACAAGCGCGATCGTGGGCGCCGGGAGCGGGACGGGCTCCCTCGACTTATCCGTGCCGTCGTCGACTGAGTACTGGAGTTTGACGTCCACTTCCATCTGGCTGGTCCCCACCCCGTGGAGCGGCTACGGCAGCGCGAAGATCGCCTATTCCTATACGTCTAACCCTACATCTGAACCACGTACGGCACAGTTGACGTTCGCCGGCCAGACGTTCACGCTAACGCAGGTAGGCGTGGTTCTGCTGCCAGGCTCGCTCGCCGTGCCGGCCGCGGGCGTCACCAACCGGCCGATCGAAATTGTCGTGAAACCGTCGAGCTTCCCGTGGACGGCAACGTCTCTGACCTCCTGGATCTCCATCAGGTCCGGATCTTCTGGCACTGGTAACGGCAGTCTGTCAATCGACGTGGCTCCGAACCCGGATCTCGGAATTCGGAGCGGATTCATCCGCGCGGGGGGCCAGACACTGGGGATTCGCCAGAGCGGGACGGTCGCCGCTATTCCAGCGTTCACCGCGATCGCCGCGGGCAACGGGTACTCGCTCGGGCGGCGCGGAGACGGAAGTCTGATGATCCGGGGCGCTCCGTTGTTCACGGAGTATGAGCCGGTCCTGACTCTGCCCACAGACTTGCAAGGTGTTTCGAAGGCGGTTTCGATTTCGGCCGGGCACTCTCATCTGTTAGCCGCTGTCGAGGATGGCAGAGTTTGGACCCAAGGACGGAATGACCAATACCTGTTGGGCCTTCCGCTGGCAGCATCCGCCCCCAATAGCGGGTACGTTCCGGGACTAAGCCAGATCACCGCGGTTGCAGCCGGAAACGATCACTCTTTGGCTCTGAAGGCCAATGGCACGGTTCTGGCGTGGGGGTACAACCACCAGGGTGCATTGGGTGACGGCACACAAGAGAGCCGTTCATCGCCAGTGCCCGTGCCCGTGCAGGGGCTGAGCGGAGTCGTGGCCCTTGCAGTAGGCGAGCAACTGAGTGTAGCGCTGCGCTCCGACGGAACGGTGTGGACCTGGGGGCAATATCGTCCTCCGGCCAGCCCGCCGGCCTCCGGCAGCCTGGTCCCGGTGAGGGTGAACGGGCTGGACAATGTGCGAGCGGTTGCAGCCGGGGGCCGTTCGGTTTATGCCGTGCGCCAGGATGGCACGGTGTGGGCGTGGGGCGCAAACATCGTCGGGCAACTCGGCGACGGAACTACAACGGATCGGCAGACACCCGTCCAGGTACTGAATCTGACGGGAGTCGCGGCTGTGACCGCCGGAAACGGCTTCGCGGGCGCACTCCGGTCCGACGGGACCGTTTGGACCTGGGGGTTTAACTTGAGTGGCCAACTCGGCGATGGCACGCTGACGGGCCGAAAGACGCCTGCCCCGGTGCCGGGTCTTTCGGGCGTCAGCGCTATTTCTGCCAGCTCTTCGTACATGCTCGCGCTGACGCAGGACGGGCGCATCCTCGGATGGGGCCAGAATAGCTGGGGCGAGTTCCACGTCGTCAACGGCCAGTTCCCGGCCCCTATCGAGGCGGTGTTCCCGCTGCTTGCGTTCTCCCCGCCGGCCGCCCTGGCGAGACCCCTCGGAGGAAACGGCTCAGCAACAGCCATTGTTGCTCCCGAAATCACTCCCTGGACCCTCAAATCCGCCGACTGGCTGAGCCTCCAATCCTTCAACGGCAACGGGAGCACAGTGATCAATTACACCGTCTTGGGAAACCTGGCGGCCGCCAGCCGGACCGGGACCATCACGCTGGGCACAGCGACTTACACTGTCACGCAGGCCGGCGTTGCGATCACTCCAACAACGGATGTTGTGCCGGCCAGTGGCGCTTCGAGCCGTGTCATATCGGTCACGATGAGCCCGCAGGATGCTCCCTGGACTGCCATCGCCACCGAGAATTGGATCACCCTCGAGACGGCATCCGGCGCCGGAAGCGGCGTGCTGCTGTACGATGTCGATCGGAATCCGAGCCTCCAGAGCCGCGCAGGAGCGATCACCGTTGAAGGCCGAGGGATTCTGATTACCCAGGCAGGTGCGAATATTTCCTTCTACACGTTGGACCGTTTCGGACCCGCGCCAGGCGAGTATCGGGTGACTGTCCAGACCGCATCCACCACATATCCCTGGACTGTCGAGTCGCGCGCGAACTGGATCCAGATTCTCACCACCGCTTCCAATACCGGCAGCCAAGAGGTGGCCGTCAGGCTCTCCGCCAACACAACCGGTCGGACGCGAACAGGGACCATCCTCATCGACGGTCAACCCTTGTCTTTGATTCAGGAAGGCAAGCCGTTGCGGCTCGTCGCGGTCACGCCCTGCCGAGTTGCCGATACCCGCCCCGGCGAGGGCAAGACCGGCAGCTTTGGTCCCCCTGCCCTGGAAGCAGGCACCACTCGCAAATTGCCCATCGCTTCCGGTGCCTGCGGTATTCCCTCCACGGCGAAAGCTTACTCGCTGAACTTCACCGTGGTCCCGCAAGGCCCGCTCTCTTTCCTCAGCGCTTGGCCCGGGGGCGAATCGCAGCCGGTCGTATCGACACTGAACTCGTTTGACGGCAAGGTCACCGCAAACGCCGCAATCGTCCCTGCGGGGCCAGACGGATCGATCAACGTCTACGCCACCGGCCGCACCGATCTGATCGTCGACATCAACGGGTACTTTGTCGAATAGGGGAAGCCTGGCGGGTCAACGCGACGCGGTCCACCGCGACCGCAGCAGGCTGTACACATTCAGATCGACGTAGCGATCTCCCACCCGTTGCCCCTGCCGCGCGATGCCTTCCTTCACGAAGCCCAGGCGCTCCGGCACCGCGCAACTGCGGCGATTGCCGGTGCCGCAGCGGATCTCCACCCGATTCAACTCCAGGTCGCCGAACAGGTGCGCGAGCAGCGCGCGGCAGGCAGCGGTGACGATTCCCTGACCCTGGTGGCCGCGGTCCAGCCAGTAGCCGATCGACGTCGAGCGGTTCGCCCAGTCGATGGGATGAATGCCGATGGCCCCGGCCAGCGACCCGCCGAACCACAGTCCCGCATGGAAGCCGTCGTTGCGCGCGTGCTGTTCCAGTCCCTTCTGGATGAAGTCGTGGGTATCGGCTTCCGAGTAGGTGCGATCCGCCCAGGGCAGCCATTCGGCCAGATACTGCCGATTGCGCTGGATGACTTCAAACAATTCTCCCGAGTGGCGATGTTCGAAGATCCGCACTTCCAGTTTTTCGTTGATCCTATGGCAAAAGACCATATGCTGCGATTATCACCCGCCGGGCGCCGAAACAGGATAATGGAAGACTCGCATGCACACTCGAACATGGACCTTGGCGCTCGTCCTGGCCGGGTCCTGCCACGCGCAGGCCACCGGCCCGGAGCAGGTTTCGCTCCACAAGATTTGGGACCAGGGGCGGCACAACGCCTTCACCGACCTGATCCGCTTCCGCGGGAGCTTCTTTTGCAGCTTTCGCGAAGCCGACGACCACGTCGGCGGCGACGGGAAGATCCGGATCCTGGTGTCGCGCGATGGGGAGAAGTGGGAGTCGGCCGCTCTGCTGGTCGAGGACGGCATCGACCTCCGGGATCCCAAGCTCAGCCTGACGGCCGACAAGCGCCTGATGGTCGTCGCCGGCGGCTCGGTTTACAGGGGCGGCAAGAAGCTGCTGGGCCGCCAGCCGCGCGTTGCGTTTTCGAAAGACGGCCACCGATGGACCGCGCCGCGGAAAGTCCTGTCCGAAGGCGAATGGCTGTGGCGCGTTGTCTGGCACCAGGGCAAAGCCTGGGGCGTCAGCTACAACGCGATGGTTCCTGAAGGGCAGGATTGGACCCTGAAGCTGGTCAGCGCGCCGGATGGCGTCCAGTTCACCGACGTGGCGCAACTCAAAGTGCCTGGAAGGCCCAACGAGACAACCATCCGCTTCCTCTCCGACGGGACATTGATGGCCTTGGTGCGGCGTGAAGGCACGCCGCAGTTGCGGCCCATGGCGTGGATCGGCACGAGCCAGGCGCCGTACACCGAATGGACCTGGGAGGAGACCGCCATGCAGGTTGGCGGCCCGAACTTCATTGAACTGCCCAACGGCGAACTGTGGGCAGTTACGCGCGACTACCGCAATGGGCCGAAACGGGTGACCAGCCTGTGCCGGATGGACCGTCAATCGCTAACGCCGCTGCTCACCTTCCCCAGCGGCGGCGACAACAGCTATGGCGGCCTCCTGTGGTTCAAAAACCTGTTGTGGGTGAGCTACTATTCCGGCCACGAGGGCAAAGTCAGCATTTACCTGGCGAAGGTGCGCCTGCCGAAGGCGAAATGACATGAAGACCTCCGCATACCTTGAAAAGATGCGCCGTGAGTGGAACGTGCGGGCCCGGGAGAACGCTGCCCATTACATCGCGAACGGAGTCGAGCAGTGGGACCAGCGCGAGTTTTACGAATCGGGCAAGCTCACCGTCGAACAGGACATCCTGACGGACATGTGGCATGTCTGCCAGAGCCGGGAACCGAAAGACATGCGGGTTCTCGAGGTCGGCTGCGGCGCCGGGCGCGTCTCGTGGGCGCTGGGGACCGTGTTCGGCGAAGTACATTCGGTGGACGTCAGCGAGGAGATGATCCACAGGGCCCGCGCCAACTCTCCCTGCGGGCCGAATGTCTTCTTCCATCGGAACAACGGCATGGACCTTTCGGTGTTGCCGGAGGCGCCCTTTCACTTTGCCTACTCCACCTGCGTCTTTCATCACATTGCCAGCCGGGAAGTGATCGAGAGCTACGTGCGGGAAGTTCACCGGTCGCTCTTGCCCGGATGCCTGTTCAAGTTCGAGGTGCAGGGTTGCCTGCGCGTGAACAGCCCGGCGGATGACACGTGGCTGGGGCTTCCTTTCTCCGAGACCGACGCTCACGAGATGGCCGCCCGCTGCGGATTTGAGTGCCGCTTCGCCGTCGGCGCCGGTGAGGAGCGCTTCTGGTTGTGGTTTTTCAAACCCGCAAGCTCATGAAAGACAACTGGCGGGAATTAAGCGTCCTGGTCGCCGGGTGCGGGAGCATCGGCAAGCGCCACGCCCGGGTGCTGGGTGAACTGGGCCTCCGTGATGTTCGGGCCTGCGATCCGGTCCCCGCCCAACGGGACGCCATGGCTACCGCCGTACCGGGTGTGCGCCTTTACGAAAGCTTCGAGGAGGGATTGCGTGACAAGCCGGATGCCGTCGTCATCGGGACGCCGCCCTGGCTGCACATTCCCATGGCGGTCGACGCATTACGCGCGGGTTGCCACGTGCTGTGCGAGAAGCCGTTGTCCGACACGTTGGAAGGCGTCGATGAACTGGAACGCGCGATCGCTGAAACCGGGCTGAGGTTCATGGTTGCCCTCTGCTTCCGCTTTCACGAGGGGCATCACCGGGCCAAAGCCCTGCTGGACGCCGGCGCTATCGGACGCCTGATCTCCATCCGCGCCCTGGTGGGCGAGCACCTGCCCGACGTCCGGCCAGACTACCGCGACTTGTTCTCGTCAAAGACCAGCGGAGCCTTCGATCTGATGCACGAGGTCGACCTCGCCCTCTGGTATGCCGCAAGTCCCGTCCGGCGCGTCGCCTGCTTCAGCGGGAACTACAGCGATATCGGGATCGAGGCCCCCGATGTCGCCGAGGTCCTCATCGACTTCGAAGACCGGCGCCTGGCCAGCATCCATCTCGACTTCTTCCAGCGCCCGCGCCGCAGACAGACCGAGTTGATCGGCACCGGGGGCGTGATCACGGTGGAGTTCGCCCAATGGGATCGCTGCGCGCTGTCCTGGCACCAGCGCGGCCAATGGCATCATGACGAATTCGCGACCGACCGCGACGACATGTTCCGTGCCGAGGACCGCGAGTTCCTGGAGGCGGTGGCCTCCGATGGCCCCGTCCGATGCGACCTGGCGGAGGGGCGCAAATCGATGGAAGTTGTCGCGCGTGCGCGCCTGTTTCCTAGTATGTTTTGATGACTTGACGAACCCCGTCCACCCTCCGCTATACTCACCCAGTGTCGACTTCGACGGACTCTCGCTACGACGTAGTCATTGTGGGCGCCGGGCTTGCCGGTTTGACCCTCGCCCGCCATCTGCTTCTTTACACGGACAAGACCGTTCTTTTGCTCGACAAACGGGAGAACCCACCCGGTCCCCACCAAAAGGTGGGCGAATCGCTGGTTCAACTGAGCGGATACTACTTCTCCAAAGTGCTCGACCTGGAAGAGTATCTGCTGCGGAACCACTACCTGAAGTACAACCTGAGGTTCCACTGGCCGACTCAGGGAAAGCAGAACAAAGGGTTGGAAGACTACAGCCGTTCGTTCATTCGTCTGGGTTCGAACCTGGCGACTTTCCAGTTGGACCGCAACCATTTTGAGGCCCATGTGCTGGCGGTCTCGAAGGAGCATCCGCGATTCCGGTTTCTAGGCGGGCTGCAGAACGTCGACGCCGAGTTGAATCCCCAGGGCGAACACAAGGTGACGTTTGCCGGCAGCGAAGTCATGTGCGACTGGGTGGTTGACTGCTCGGGCCGCGGCCAGTTTCTAAAGCGCAAGATGTCGCTCGCGCAACCGAACAATATTCGCCACGGCTCGACCTGGTGCTGGGTCGAAGGTCTGGTTAACCTGGAAAAGCTGACCGGCCGCTCCTGGACCGAGGTGCGCGTCAACCGTGACCGGATGAAGCAGGGCAACATGCCTTTCTTCCTGTCGACGAATCACTTCTGTGCCGAGGGCATGTGGTTCTGGATCATCCCGCTGCACGGCATCACCAGCCTCGGACTGGTGTACGACAAGGCCGTACTCGATTCCGATCGCGTGTCCACGGCCAGGAAGATGCTGGAGTTCGTCTGCGAAAAGTGGCCGATTTTCCAACGCGACCTGCCGAACCGCAAAGTAGTGGATGAAGGGCGCTATTACGACTTCTCCTACGACGCGCGGCAGACCATCAGCGCCGAACGTTGGGCGATGAGCGGCGAGGCCGGCCGGTTCTCCGACCCGCTGTACAGCCCGGGCAGCGATCTGATTTCGATCTACAACACGCTGATCGTGGACGCCATTCAGTCCAAGCCGGAGGATCTGAAACGCAAAGAGGAGTTGTACGAATTGACGATGCGCGTGATGTACAGCGCCTACGTGCCGTCGTACGCGATGAGCTACGATTGCCTCGGCGACCGTCAGGCATTTACATACAAATACGGCTGGGAACTGGCCATTTACTTCGGTTTTTACGTGGTGCCCTTCATCAACGACCTGTTTGCCGACGAGCAGTTCCTGCCGCACTACCTGCGGAAGTTCGGGCTGCTGGGTCCGCTCAATCGTAACCTGCAGAAGTTCCTGAGCGATTTCTACCGTTGGAGGCAGGCCAATGCGGCGCCCGAAACAGAGGTGGGCATGAACGACTTCTACGAGATGCCCTGGCTGCGTGATTCGGAGACGCTGTTCTACAAAGTGGGCCTGACGCGCGAAGAGGTCCTGGATGTGCTCGATATGCATTTCCAGAACCTGCGCGACTTCGCCCGCTGGATCGTGGCACAGGTGTACGCGACCGTCCTCGGCAACCCGGAGATCGGCCAGGATATGGCGTTCCGCGAGAAGATCCGCGTGCGCGAAGTGATGTTTAACCCGGAGAAAATGCGAATGGAGTACTTGGCGATGAGCGCGATCGCGGAGACTGTCGAGGTATGAGCACTGCCGCTGGGGTGGATTGCGCTCCGTTTCTGGAAAGAGCGTTTCTTTTCGATGCCGTGGAAGACTCTTACCCCATCACCGGGATAAGGGGCGAAGTTCCGCCCGCCCTTCGCGGCTCCTATTACGTGAACGGCCCTGCGCGGTTCGCCAGGGCCGGCATGCAGTATAAGCATTGGCTCGATGGGGACGGCATGATCTGCTCGGTCCGCTTCGGCGACGACGGCGTGACCTTCGCCAATCGTTTTGTGCGGACGCCCAAGCTGGTTGAAGAGGAAGCCGCGGGGCGGTTTGTCTATCGGGGGTTCGGCACCTCGTTCCCCGGCGACAAACTGCGGCGCAACGTCATGCTGGAGCCGCCCGTGAATGTCAGTGTGTATCCGTTCGCAGGGTCGCTGCTGGCCTTCGGCGAGCAGACCCTTCCGTACGAACTCGATCCCATCACCCTGGAAACTCGTGGTGAATTTGATTTCAAAGGCAAGCTGAACGGGCTCTCGCCGTTCTCCGCCCATGCCAAGTTCGACCCGGATAACGGGCACATGCTGAACTTCGGCATCTCCTACGCCGCTGACAATCCGATCGTGAATATCTACGAGTTCGATCGGGATGTAAACCTGATCCGGCGCCGGCGGCATCCCATCCGGATGCCCCATTCGAACCACGATTTCGGGTTCACGGCCAACTGGGTTTGCTTCTACCTGAGCCCGCTGCTGATGAATTTCCCGAAGTTCTGGAGCGATCGCGTCAGTGTTCAGGAAGCGCTGACGTGGGAGCCGGAAAAGGGTTCGCGCATTCTCCTGGTGCCTCGCTCGTCCAAGGACGTCGCGGCGATTGAAGTGGCCGCGGGCAGCGGCTATTGCCTGCACCTGATCAACTGCTTTGAACACGACGGCCATTTCCTGACGGTCGATATTCTCGAACTGGTCGAACCGGTCTATCCCGAATATCAGCCGGTGCCCGACCTTTTCCCCACCGTCACCTCATGCCAGCCCACCCGGTATCTCATCGATCTTGCCGCCGGCAAACTCGTCGAGCGGCGAACGATGGACTACAACTGCTCCCCCGATTTCCCCAATATCGATCCGCGCCTGCCAGGTAAGGAGTACACGGACTTTTGGATGCTGGGGATCTCGAACTACGGCAAGCCGGGCCGGAAGTTCTTCGACCAACTGGCGCACGGATCGTGGAAAGTTGGCCAAGTCGACGATATCTACCAGACCGCCCCTGGCGTGTACCTCGGCGGGGAGCCGAATTACGTGGAAGGCTACGTCATTGTCGAGCAGTTGGACGCAAGGGACCGAAAGGCATCCATTCTGCTGTTCGAGGCGGCCAACGTCGCAAAGGGCCCGGTCCTGGAGTTGCCCCTGCGGCATCCGATCCACCTGGGATT
>JBJXGR010000181.1:0-8551 GCA_046160045.1 Bryobacteraceae bacterium | reverse complement strand
CCTCGATTTCGGCGTCGAGGACTTCAAGGACTCGGCATTGAAGTATCTGGACCGCGCCGACGCGCTGGTGACCGTTGGCTCTCCCAGGCAGCGGACGTGGGAGCGCGTTTCGGGCAAACTGTGGCGGAACAAGATCCGCTTTTCCGCTTCGCCCCCCGGTTTCTCGTCGCCGGCGCTGGTGGAGTTCGTGCGGCAACGCCTATCTCGCGGCGCCTCCGTCTGATACACTCGCGGGCGAGAAGATATGAAGCGCCGCCACTTTGTGGGAGGGGCGCTGGCCGCTCCCGCTGCCTCAACTAATTCCTATTCCTATCGCCTGCGTTACGCTCCACGGATCGGTTTTCTCAATGACCTTTCCGTTCCGCGGCAACTCGAAATCTACGCCGGGTACGGGTTCCGCGCCTTCGAATACAACGGACTCCCGCGCCATTCCAACCAGGAAATCGCAGCCTTTCGCAAGAAGATGGATGAACTCGGAATGAGCATGGGCGTTTTTGTGGTCAACTCCGGCGGCTGGAAGGAGAGCGCGCTCGTCGACGAGTCGTTTCACGCGAAGCTGTTGGCAGATGTGCGGCGCGCCGTCGAGATCCACAGGATCATCGGCAACGAGTGCGCCACCGTGACCAGCGGCGTTGCGGTGGCGAACCTCACCTTCACCGAACAGACGAACAACTGCATCGAAGGGCTCAAACGCGCCGCCGAACTGGTGGAGAAAACCAGGCTGGTGCTTGTGCTGGAGCCGATCAACATCCGGGTCGAACGCGCCAACTACTTTGTCGTCTTCTCCGACCACGCCGCCGAGATCGTCAGCCGGGTCAACCATCCGAATGTGCGGTTCCTGTTCGACATCTATCACCAGCAGATCTCCGAAGGGAACCTGATCAACCACATTCGCAAGCACTTCGAGTGGATCGGCTACTTCCAGATTGGGGACGTCCCGGGGCGTAAGGAGCCGGGAACGGGCGAGATCAATTACTCGAACGTGTTCAAGGCGATTCACGAGAAGGGCTACAAGGGCATTCTCGGAATGGAGCACGGACTCTCGATTCCCGGCGAAGCGGGGCTGAAGAAGTGCTTCGACGCGTACCGCGAGGCCGACCGCTGGTCGTGACCTGACCGCGATTGGATGCTACTGCCGCTGGCCGCGGATCCAATCGTCAACGATATGGACCAACGCGTTCAGCTTGTCGTCAACCTCGGCCATCTTGCGGTCGTGGTCGGCCATCTTGCGGTCGTGGTCGGCCATCTTCAAAGCATGGTCCGCCATGATGCGGTCGTTGTCGGCTAGTAACCGGGAGTGTTCCAAGAGCAGCGCGGACTGGCGCCGTTCGATATCAGAGATCACCGTAAGCGTGTCCTGAATCTCGCGGATTGTCTTTTCGAAGTCCACGTCCCGATTGTATCCTGATCAGGCGGAAGGGCAGAAGGAGCCGGGGCTGGACTCGTGCTCACGCCGATGGTACGTTCGGGTCGGGCACCTTCCCGACCCGCGGATCGCCCGTTGGGCTGACGGACCCCACCGGAAGGAGACCGCAATCATGTGGAGACGTGAGTTTCTGAGCGGCGCGGCCTTGGGCGCTTCCGCCGCTGTTGGCGCCGCGAAGGCAAAACCGCCCAGCGAGCGGGTTGCGCTCGGATTCATCGGCGTGGGTACTCGTGGCGCCGACGGCTTGCTCAAGACATTTCTCAAGCTCAACGAGTGCGATTGCCTCGCCGTTTGCGACCCTATGCGCGACCGCCGCGACAAGTGGACCCAGACCGTTGAAGAGACCTACGGAGAACGGAAGCGAAGCGGCCTGTTCAAGGGCTGCAACGCCTACAATGACTTCCGCGAAGTGCTGCAGCGCAGCGACCTCGATGCCGTCGTGATCGCGACCCCGGACCATTGGCACGTTCCGATCGCGACGGCCGCAGCGCGTGCGGGCAAAGATATGTACGTCGAAAAACCGCTCGGATTGTCGATTTCGCAGAATCTGGCGGCCCGCCGGGTGATTCGCGAGAACAAGCGGATCTTCCAGTACGGGACGCAGCAGCGCGGCGCGCCCCACGTACGGTTTGGCTGCGAACTGATTCGTTCGGGTCGCCTGGGCAAGATCCACTCCATCGAAGTCTGGGCCCCGGCGGGGTCTCCGGGCGGCGCCACCGCCGAAATGCCGGTGCCGGACGGGTTCGATTACAACCTGTGGCTAGGTCCCGCGCCGGTGAAACCGTACAACAGCGACCGTTGTCTTGGGGTGGGCCGCTACTTTATCTATGACTATTCCATTGGCTTTCTCGGAGGCTGGGGTGCCCATCCTCTCGACGTCCTTGACTGGGCCCTGCCTTCGCCGTCCGTGCCCGTCGAGTTCGAAGGCCTGGGCAGCATTCCAACCGATGGACTTTTCGATACGGTGACCCACTGGTTTGTGCGCGCGCGCTTTGCCGACGGGGTGACGCTCAACTTCACCCACGGGACCGACTACACGCGTGTGGCCGGCAGCGAAGGATGGGTCGCGATCAGCCGGACGGGCCTGGCGTCGGAGCCGAAGTCCCTGATCAGTTCGTACACGGGACCCATCCAGGGTTTCTCGCAGACCAAGGCGCACTGCGAGGACTTTTTGCAGGCGGTCAAGCAGAGGCGGGATCCGGCGGCCACGATCGAGTCCGCCGTGCGGTCGGATCTGATCAGTCACCTTTCCGACATCGCCATCCGGACCGGGCGTAAGATCCGCTGGGATCCGGCGAAGGAGACGATCCACGGCGACTCGGCTGCGGCGCGCATGTGCACCCGGCCGATGCGAGCGCCCTGGACCGTGTGACGGCGCTATAGGGTTCGCCAGAAACTGCGCAGGCTGTCCCACTCGGGAATCGGAAGGCGCTTCTCAACCGGCAGCAGCGCCGGGAATTCGACGTGCGGCTCGCGCTGATACCAATACGCCGTCGACGCCAGGTCGTTCGCATGCGCGTTGGCGTGACCTGATTCGATCGTCACCTTGATCGATCGGTCGAATTGAATCGGGTCCTCGACGTGGAACCGGAACATGGTCCATTTGCCCGAGTAGATCTCCTTGCCCTTCAGCGCTCCCACGACAGTCACCCCGTGGTACGGAGTGGAACTCAGACCGCCCGGATAGCCCCACGCGTAGCAGAAGTAGTCTTCGGTGCCCGTGCCGGTAATGGAGGGGGTCTCCTCTCCATCGATATAGATCATGTCGTCCCCCTCACCGAACCAGCTAAAGCCGTGGTGCGGGTTCAGGTTGTCGACCGATAAGTTGCAGCCCACGTAGTGGCCCTCGCCGCGCGCCTCCAGGATGACGTAGTTGGCTTTCCCATCGCGGTTGACGATCGGTTGGACCGGTGGGTGGGCAATGTCATAGGCAGCCCGGAACGGATTCTCCCGTTTCCAGAACGCGTGAAACCGCAGCGCGTGGTCGGGCAGGCTGGCGTACTGCTCATAATCGATATGCCAGTAGAGACCCCGCAGCGGCTTTTCGCCCTGATTCTCGACCGACAATCGCGCGCCTTTGGCGAACGGCATCGGGAAGAAAGAGTTCATGCCCATCCGGTGCTTCTCAATGGAGTCCCCGCCGGTGTTCGTGTTCATCGGAATCGACCACGAGTTCGCGATCGCCCCGTGGCCGACGCAGAAGAAGTCGGCGATGGGAACTTCAATGGAAGGGTTGGATTCGCCGTCCCACCAGGCGCGCAGCACGGATTTCCGCAGGTAGTGCTCCTCGTAGCTGTGGAGCGTCAGAAAGATATGGCGAATGCAGCCGGCGCCCTCAAGGCGGGCGATGTCATGGGCTTGGCCGGCCTGAAGGGGAAAGCCGTCGGCATTGCCGCCCGTTGGGTCCGTCGATGTGGCGCGCCGCCGCCGGGCCTTGCGTTTGTAGAACAGGTGACTGAGGCCGCCGGGTACATCCACGGGATGGGCGACGGCGCTCACGGGGGCGGCTTCGGCGGGAGCCGCCAGCGGAGCGCCGGCTCCCGCCATCAGGAATCGGCGGCGGACGAGATTACGGGAAGTCACCTGATGAACGCTACCACAACCACGAGCGTGTCTACGACATCCGCCAGTTATCGGTTGGAGCTGCGCTGCGCCCGGATGACGTCCAGATGGCGGCGTGCCGCATCCTGGAACGGTCCGCGATATTGAACGCACGCGTGGTTGAACTTCTCCGCCTCCACGAGGTGGCCCAGTTTGTAGTTGGCCCAACCCAGGTGGAACAGCGCTTCGGCCAGCATCACATCGTTGCCCTGCAGAGCCGGCAGAGCTTCACGGAACTCCCGGTCGGCCTCCGTGAACTGACCCCGATCCATCAGAATCCTGCCCGCCATCCAGTGGGCCCGTCCCTGGATTTTCGCCACGCGGCGATTCCATTCGTTTTCGGTGACGTTGTCCGGCCTGGGCTGGCGTCCCGCCAGTTCCGCCGCACGCGCGCTGTAACGGAGCGCCTTGTCGACATTGCCAGCCTTGAAATAGTACTCGGCCACAGACTGCGCAAGCTTGTCGGTGGCGATGCCCTTGCTGATCATCTGCTCCGCCAGGGCCAGCACCTTCTCGCGATCGCCCATCTGTTCGTAGACGGTCAGGTACATTGCCTGCACGCTTGGCAGATAGGTGGAGTTCGGGTTGCGCGCCTGGAAAGCATCCATCAACGCCAACCGGGCCCGCGGATCCTTGACCTGCGCGATCTCGACATACTCCTGGTACTCGCAGTTCTGGAGAATCTGGCGCGCCATGTTTGCCAATGGCGCATCCGGGCCGGCCAAAATCCGCCGGGATATCTCGGCAGCCTTCGCCATCGCATTTTTCGCGCCGGCTTCGTCCTTTTGGGACTGGGCGATCTGGACATTGCGGTACGCGGCTTCGAGGTCGCCCGGGTCCAATTCAAGAAGGCGGTTGCCGACAGCAATCGCCTCCTTCGCTTTTCCCATGCGGATGAGGGTGCGTTGACGAAGTTCGAGGACCCAGCCCATCGCCCCCTTGTCGCTCTGGAACTTGTTGGCGAAGTCCTCCATGTACTCGAGGCCAAGCTGCTCGTCCATCTGGCTCAATATCCCGATCAGATGCAGAACAGCGGATCCGGTATCACCGGATGTCGGTTGAGGGTAACGTTCTGCCTGGGCCGGAACCACCAATAGAGTAGCGGCGGCAAACGCACCGAACACGAACGAAATACGCATGGCACCTCCTTGAAAGTGCCCTCAGAGTACCTCATGTACTGTCTAGCACAAGTCGGTCGAGTCACCTAGGAACGAACCCGTCTTGACTGTACTAGTTCTAGACTTCTAAGGTTTGTGAGTTCGTTAGTGCCGTGAAATAGTACGCGAATACTGGTACTTTTGTTCTGTTCGGCCCGCGGCGGGTGCCCGCGGCGGGTTCCCACCACGGGTTTCCAATGCCACCCGGAGGCGGCGTCACGCGGCGGGCTTCAGTACCGTGCACACGCTCGCACAGACGGGTCCGCCGATATTGAATGTCGCCGCCGCCCGCGCATTCCGGACCTGCAGTTGAGGGGGCGCCTTGCCGAGAAGCTGCTGCGCCGCCCATCCAATCATCGCGATCCCGGTTGCCCCGATCGGATGCCCCTTCGCCACCAGGCCGCCCGACGTATTGATGCCGCACTCGCCTTCCGGCGCGGCTTTGCCCTCCACCCAATACTGCGCGCCCTCGCCAGGCCGTGCTTTACCGATGACCTCCGTCCCGATCGCGCCCATCACCGTGAAGCAGTCGTGAATCTCCGCCACGTTGATGTCCGCCGGCGTCAACCCGGCGCGTTCGTACGCCGCCTGCATGGCCCGATTGGCCCCGGCCGGGCGCAGGACGTCGCGCCCTTCCTTCCGCAGCGGGTCAACCGCTTGGCCGAACCCGGCGAGTTCCACGCAATCCTGTTTTCGCGTCCCGAGTTTGGCCAAGCCTTCCTCGGTTGCCAGGATCAACGCGGCGTACCCGTCGGTGATCTGCGAGCAGTCATACGTCTTCAACGGCAGGCCATCGACCACGTAGCGATTGAACCCTTCGATCCGCAGCGCGTCGTCCACGCCTACCTTGACCTTCTGCATCTGAGCGCACGGATTGTGGTTGGCGTTTGAATACTCCTGCGCCGCGATGGTGGCGAAATCGCGTTCGGTCGCCCCGTACTCGTCCATGTACGCCTTCATGATCTCGGCGAAGATATGGGGGAACACAAACACCTTCCCCTCCCGCTCGTCGGGGTGGGAAAAGTAGCCGAGCACTTTGCCGATGAGCTTGCCGTCCATCTTCCCTTCGGCGTCACGCATCTTCTCGTAGCCGACCGCAATGCCGGTGTCCGCCAGGCCGGCCAGCATCTTGTGAACTACGCTCAGCACGGCCTGCCCGCCGGACGCGCACGCGTTTTCGACGGCCTCCATCGGTTTTGACTCGAGCCCGGGAATCTGCGCCATCAGGCCCGCGAGCAGGCCCTGTTCGTTCAGGCTGAAATTGCAGGCGGCGCCCACGCTGGCGCAATCGAGCAGCGCGGCTTCCGTGGAGATCTCCCGGCAACAGCCCTCCACGGATTTCCGCAGAATCTCGGGGACAGTCATTCCCATCAGCTTGCCGAACCGCGACGGATGATAGGCGGCGATATAGATCTTCTTCATGGCGTCTTTCTCTATCGTGACAGGGTTTTCGCGATCCGGAGAAACCAGGGTTCATGTTCCGGTGACGATCCCGCCATCCACGGACAGCACCGTCCCGGTGACGAACGTCGCCGCGTCGGAAGCCAGCCACAGGTACGCGTTCCCGATGTCCTCCGGACGGCCCATCCGTCCGATGGGCGTGCGCTGCTTCACCGTATCCAGAACCTTCTCCGGCATCGACCTGGTCATATCGGTGTCGACGAAACCCGGCGCCACGGCGTTCACCCGGATATTGTACCGGCCGAGTTCCCGCGCCCACACACGGGTCATCCCGATGACGCCCGTCTTGCTGGCCACGTAGTTGGTCTGCCCGAAATTGCCGTGGAGGGCCACGACGCTGGAGGCATTGAGGATGACGCCGCCTCCGCCCGCGATCATGCGCGGAGCGACGGCCCGCGTCGCCAGAAACACGCCACGGAGGTTCACCCCGATCACCGCATCGAACTGTTCGTCGCTCATCAGCGCTTGCACCGCGCCATCCTTGAACTTCACCAGTTGGGCGTCGCGCAGCACGCCCGCGTTGTTCACCAGCACCCAAGGATTGCCCCACTTCCCGACGACGCCCTCGACCGCGGTCTCCACCGAGGCCGCATCGGCGACGTTCACCTTCTGAAACAAACCTTCGCCGCCGGCAGCGCGGATCTCGTCCACGATGGCGGCGTCCTCCTTGACATCCCACGCCGCGACGCGGCATCCTTCCTTCGCGAACAGCGTCGCGGTAGCGCGGCCGATGCCCGCCGCCGCGCCTGTCACAATGACGATCTTGCCCTTAAGTCCCGTTTCAATCATCGAATGATTCCTCTCGGCCAGCCTCAGCGCGAATTGTACGACGCCTGACGGGTCGCAGTCGACGTCCGGGCCAATCGTTGTGGACGTCAACTGCCCGATGCAGGTAGGATCGTGGTTTGACCGCCACGGAAAAATTGCGCGCCCTGCCTTCGGTGGACGTTTTGCTCGGACAACTGGCTCCGCTGGAGGGCCGTTTTCCCCGCCGTTTGATTGCGGACGAGATTCGCCGCGCCCTGGACCACGCGCGCGAGTCCATCCGTGCCGGCGGGGACACGGGCGATCTGAAGGCACAAGTGGAAATCGCACTCGCGCGGTTGGAAAAGCCTTCCTTACGCCGCGTGATCAACGCCACGGGCGTGGTGCTGCACACTAATCTCGGGCGGGCGCCGCTGATGGAACTAGCCGATCACACCGGCTATTCCAACCTCGAGTACGATCTCGACGCCGGATCGCGCGGCAAGCGGGATGTTCATGCCGCGTACCTGTTCGAGCGTCTGCTGGGCTGCCCGGCGATCGCGGTGAACAACAACGCCGCGGCGGTTTACCTGGCACTCAATGAACTGGCCGCGGGACAAGAGGTGGTCGTGTCGCGGGGCGAGTTGATCGAGATCGGCGACGGTTTCCGCATTCCGGACATCATGGCCCGATCTGGAGCGGTCTTGCGTGAGGTCGGCACGACCAATCGCACGCACCTCGACGACTATCGCGCCGCGATCAACGAGCGAACCCGCCTCATTCTGCGCGTCCACCCCAGCAACTTTCACATTCGTGGGTTCACATCGCGGCCCGGCGCGAAGGAACTGGCTGCCCTTGGGCGCGAGCAAAACATCCCGGTGTATGAGGATCTCGGCAGTGGGTGCCTGGCGGACCTTCGAGGGTTTGGCGTGGACGAGCCGCTCGTCCGCGAGAGCCTCGACGCCGGCATGGACCTAGTGAGTTTCAGTGGCGACAAACTGCTGGGGGGACCGCAAGCGGGAATTCTTGCCGGCAGATCCGAGTGGATTGCGAGACTGCGCCGCAACCCCATGTTCCGGGCGCTGCGCCTGGACAAGCTGATCTATCAGTCGCTGGAAGCCACCCTGCGCCACATTCTCCTCGAGCGGTGGGATGCGATTCC
>JBJXGR010000180.1:0-3176 GCA_046160045.1 Bryobacteraceae bacterium | reverse complement strand
CGGTTGCCCGCGCCAGGCGATTGAGCACGCCCGGATTCCGGTCGGGATCCTCTTCATCGAAGATGCCGATGGTATACACGAGGGCGCTCGATTGGCCGACGATCTTCAAGACTTGCGCCAGGCTGTGCGTGCTGGCGTTGTCGCCGCCATCGCTGATGACAATCATCACTTTCTTGTCCCTGCCTCCCGTCTGCAATCGCTCCGACGCTCGGACGATCGCGTCGTAAAGCGCGGTCTTGCCCGTCGTACGGGTCTGAGCGATCGCGCGCTCGAGTTCATCGGACCGATTAGTGAATCGAACCCCTTCCGGCAAACCCAGGGTCACGTTCTCGTTGAAGTTGACGACGAACACTTCGTCATCCGGGTTGCTGGATTGGACGAAGGTTCGGGCGGCCGCAATCACGTCGGCGAGCTTGGGTCCCATGCTGCCGCTATGGTCAACGACCAAGCCGACGGTCACTGGAATGTCTTCGTGCCGGAATAAGGTAAGCGTCTGCCGGACACCGTCTTCGTAGACCTCGAACTCCTGCTCACGCAAATCGGAGACGATGAGGCCCTTCCGGTCGCGCACCGTAGCGTGCAGTACCACCAGGTTCACGTTCACGGAGATCAGATGGGATTCCGGATCTCGACTGTGGCGTTCCGGCGGGACCTGAGGTTCGGCTCCGCGCCCGAGAGCGATCAGAAAAAGAACCGGGAGAGCGAGCACCTGCGCGGCGCCTGCCTCCAGTCTCCACGATAAAGTACTCATTGCCAAGTCCAAGGCCTATGCCTTAACGCTCGATAAAGACACTAACAACCGGTGGAAAAAGCCGTTCATCGCGACGAACCTCGAAGCTCTCTCGCGGGGCGGCGGAACCTGGTCACCCCGGAACCGGATCGCCTGTCGACAGGTAACGCGCATTGTGGCCCAGTCGTACGGAAAGCGGCGTCCGCACTCCAGGCAGGCGATGTAGGTTTCCACCCGCGGCCTCCGCGGCTGGTCCATACTCACGCTGCTCGGGAGTGTGATCGGAAACGTTGTTCTGCGATGAGAACAACCGTAAGACCAGTCCGCCAGCGCCACGGCGGAAGCGCACAAGGCATTCGCGACCGTTGATATGGTCCAGTTCCGGCTCCCAGCCATGGTAGTCATTAGGCCTGAACGCTTCCTTTCCCGGCGATCATCATGCCCGCCCCGCCAAGAATGAGGATCGCGCTCACCACCGGCGGGATCTTCTCGTCGTGCCGGGTTTCCACTCCAATCGAGAGGCCTCCCAGCTTTACACTATCCCGCTCGCTACGGGGGAGCGGAACCACCAGCGACAGGATGCCCAGCACCAGGACCGTTAGACCAGCCCAGAATAGAGCTTTCATTTTCCTCTCCTACAATGTTGCCGCGGCTTGACACGTCCTGAAATCCAGCCAGGGTGCCGTCCAAAACACTGAATACGCCCGCATGACGGAGCAGGCTAAAGCACTTGAAACCCCGGTCGAGGCCTGTTATGGCTCAGCCCCGTCCATTTGTTCCGTGTAGGTGCCGATACGGGCATTCCCAACAGACGCGGGATCGCTGTCGACTCCTTCGGTGCCCGCATCCACTTCGCGCAGCGCGCAGTAGGTGCAAAGTAGTGGGCCATTCGTTGACATTGTGCAGTGACCTGGGCGACTTTTGCATCTGGAACATGGCATACGCTCAGGTATTCCTTTCGTCGAGGCCCGTAGTCTGCTGTCCACTTGTTCCGTGTCGTGCAGATCCCGGACGGGCATGTCCCTGAACGATCCTGCACGTCTAAGTCCGTAGGCGTCCGGACGAACACAGATCGTCAATGCCTAAGATCGACAACTCAATAGCCTAGGTGACTCGAAGAGAAACTGACCGCATGAGGCCAAGTGACCAAATGTGGTCAGTCTGCGTTGGCGGGATATTCTTCCTCGGTCGAATCGGCCGTCACGCGCCTCATGCCTGATCGGGCCATTGGGACGTACCGGTTGATCAAATGCAGCGCCAACCCAACCACGATCAACGTCACGAGCCGTCCAACCTACCCCATCCGCGTTCGGAATTCTTCTCGCGGCGGAGCGGACTCTATTCTCGCCTTCGACCATTTGGATGACTTCCGCGACCCTGGACGAAGCTCTCGTTCACACGACAGTGGCGCCCTTCGTGCAGTCGACATCAACTGAATGAGCAGAAAGAGCCGACCATGATCACGCCCGGAACCATTCTGATTGACAAGGAGGCCCCCCGCCCGCAATGTTTTCACCTTCAACACGACCCGTTTCCCGGCGCGTGGATTTCCGTCAAACACAATCTCAGCCCTCGCGATCTCGAACAGGAACTCTCGACCACGGGATGGACCTTCCTTTACATGGCTAATGCGATCAGGGCGACGGCCTTCGGCTTTGACCGGGAGAGGATGATCAATGCCGCGCTGAAGCGAGTCATCGCGAACGTGAGAGAACAGAGATGCAACTGTCTGGAAATCGATGACGTGGCGACGCACTCATTCCTGGGGGTGCCGTACGTGAACGTGTCCGCCCACGCCCGTCACATCCAAAAAGGCAACGTCTACTCAGGCCAATGACCTCGGCAGCTCAAGGGATTGTGCCAGCTGGGGAAATCAACGAGTGCGCAGCGTCCCTGGCCGGCGAAAAACACGAGGCCTCAGAGGTCGAGTGCCCATGGGTATCGTCACACGACCAAATACGGTCGCTCCGGGTGTCCCTGGTGCTAGCATGTAACGGGTGGCCCGTTCCGCGGCGCCCCGCCTTTCAATGAAAGGCTAACTTGGGAAATGGCTTCGGGTCCTGGCGTGCCTGGACTTGGGCGAAGGAGAAGCTCTGGCCTCCGAAGGCTCACCGGTGCACGTGTTGGGCTGGCTCTTGGAAAACGGTCCAAGGGAACTCGAATTACTGCTTCGAGCGATCGTCTATCACCCTTCCGTCCCCATTCTCATCACGGACAACGATCGCAATTACCAGGACGCCAGCGTTGGCGCCGGCACGCTGCTCGGGCTCACCCGGGACGGGATCATCGGCCGGAAAATGGACGATTTTGCGGATCCCGGATTCAAGCCCCAGATTTCAGAAATGTGGCGGGCCTTTCTCGGACAGGGCCACCAGGAAGGTACCCTTGCCCTGGCTGGTCCGGAGGGAACCCCTTGGAACGTAGAGTATACGGCCAAGAAAAACGT